>JBAZVR010000001.1:600000-878697 GCA_041660765.1 Candidatus Babeliaceae bacterium
AAAGGAATTTCCATCTTTTTGTAAAAACACCCAACAATCTGCATGAATTAAAGCATATGCATTCGGCTGATCAAATAACATCATACGAACATTATTTAAATTATTAAGTGAAGCATGCACATTATAGTCTTCTTGCATTACAAAAAAGGCTATTTTCTTATCATGCATATTGTGCTGTTTAAGAATGGCGTATGCTTCAGATGTCTTAGGCTTATTCAATAAAGTCCAATCCAATGAAACAACAGATCCAGCGTTCAACTTCTGGACAAACAAAGCATTGAAAACATTGGTTCTTAAAGCTTTAGATGTTTTTAAAGTACGAGTTCTTTCTTGTGGGCCAAAAGTGACACCGCCACCCCGCCACAATGGCGAACGAGCGGATCCTGCTCGAGCACGACCAGTTCCCTTTTGCTTCCATGGCTTTTTATTAGATCGGGAAATGACTTCACCTCGATCTTTACAGGCAACAGTACCCTGACGCCAATTCTGCATAAGAGCCCTAATATAATTAGAAAAGCTCACCGGAGAAATGGAAACTTCCGCATTCGCGACATCAAAGTCTTGAATTTTCATTACCTGAACAGCAGCTGTATTATTATCAACCATGATTACCCACGCTTACGTACAAAAACTAACGAACCGCTTTTACCAGGCACAGATCCTTTTACAAAAATAACTTTTGCTTCTGGTTGAACCTTGATAATTTTTAAATTCTTCATAACACGTTTGTCAGTCCCCATATGACCAGCCATTCTTTGACCCTTTATAACGCGACCTTGGCTACGCATAAAACTCAAAGAACCTGGACCACGGCCCAATTTACTGCCATGACTAGCAACACCGCCAGTAAATCCATGGCGCTTAACGCCACCCTGAAAACCGCGGCCTATGGTTATACCAAAAACGTCAACATAATCACCTTGGCCAACAACCAAACTAATATCAGCGGGTTGCCCTAACGAAGGTGTTTCTGATTCATCAATATGAACTTCTTTAAAAACACTAAAATATTTTCTCGGAGATCTTAACCACTCAGATGAAAAAGGTTTGTCGGAAAACTGTTTTTTGACACATCCTAATTGGATTGCATCATAACCGTCGCGTTCTTTGGTTTTAATTTGAGTAACAAACCAATCAGCAACGTCTATCACGGTAACAGGTACCACCTTATTATCTTGCGCAAAGACCTGGGTCATTCCGATTTTTTTACCCCAGAGACCATTAGCCATTTAATGACCTTTCTTTTTTACTTAATTTCAACGTCAACGCCAGAGGATATATTTAATTTCATAAGCGCATCCATTGTTGAATCTGAAGGTGCCACGATATACACAATACGCCTATGCGTTGTTAACTCAAACTGTTCTCTTGATTTTTTATCAATATGCGGAGAACGTAAAACAGTAAAGCATTTTTTATTATTTGGGAGAGGAACGGGTCCAACAACTTCGGACCCGGTTCTCTTAACCGTCAAAACAATTTGCTTTACAGCTTTATCTAATAACTGATGATCGTAAGACTTTAACGTCAAACGAATTTTTTGTTTTTTCATTCATCAACCCAAAAAATTAGTCTAGAATTTCTGTAATAACACCAGAACCAACGGTTCTTCCACCTTCACGAATAGCAAATCTTCCATCTTTTTCCATTGCTATTGGAGAAATTAATTCGACAGACAACATAACATCGTCGCCTGGCATAACCATTTCACGTCCCTGAGGCAATGTAACAACACCAGTAACGTCTGTTGTTCTAAAATAGAACTGCGGTCTATATCCGTTAAAGAATGGGCTATGTCTTCCGCCTTCATCTTTAGAAAGTACATACACCTGACACTTAAACTTTGTATGCGGTGTGACAGTTCCTGACTTAGCCAAGACCATCCCGCGTTCAATTTCTTCTTTTTTAGTACCACGGAGCAAGATTCCAACGTTGTCACCAGCTTCACCTTCATTAAGAGTTTTTCTAAACATCTCAATTCCAGTAACAGTTGTTTTTGAACGTTGTCCCAATCCAATAATTTCGATTTCATCGCCAATTTTGATGCGACCACGCTCAATACGCCCTGTTGCAACCGTACCACGACCAGAAATAGTGAAAACACCTTCAATAGCCATCAAGAACGGTTTATCAACTTCACGCTGAGGAGCTGGAATATATTCATCAAGAGCATCCATTAATTTCATAATAGCTTGAGCACCAAGTTCACCTTGATCACCATTAAGAGCCTTGAGAGCTGATCCACGAACAACTGGAATTTTATCGCCAGGGAATCCATACTTGGAAAGAAGATCACGAATTTCTTCTTCAACCATATCAACCATATCGGCATCATCAACCATATCAACTTTATTAAGAAATACGACTAATGTTGGAACGCCAACGTTTTTCGCGAGCAAAATGTGCTCACGCGTTTGAGGCATTGCACCATCGGCTGCGGATACAACAAGAATCCCGCCATCCATCTGAGCGGCGCCTGTTATCATGTTTTTAACATAGTCAGCATGACCAGGACAGTCTATATGCGCATAGTGACGCTTTGCTGTTTCATATTCAACGTGCGAAATCGCAATAGTAATACCACGAGCTTTTTCTTCTGGAGCCTTGTCAATCTGATCAAACTTAAGTGATTCAGCAAGACCCTTGTCAGCAAGCACCTTAGTGATGGCTGCCGTTAAAGTCGTCTTACCATGATCAACGTGACCAATTGTTCCCACGTTTACGTGAGGTTTTTTACGCTCAAAAATCCCTTTTGCCATTGTCATTCTCCCGACAAAATTTGTTTTTTTAACATTAACTAAAAACTTACGCTGCCTTTACACTCAAAAGTTGATCTTGTGTGTATTTTGGAACTTCACGATAACACTCAAATTCCATGGAATAACTTGCGCGTCCCTTAGTCATAGAACGCAGTTGCGTTGCATAACCGAACATTTCCGCAAGCGGCACTTCCGACATAATAATTTGATTGCCAATTCTAGAATCAGTACTGAGTATGCGTCCACGACGAGAGCTTAAATCACCCATAACGTCACCCATATATTCCTCAGGCGTTTCCACTTCAACTTTCATGATAGGCTCCAAAAGACACGCGTCTCCTTTTGCCATACCTTCCTTAAGCGCAAGTGAAGCAGCAACTTGGAATGCCAACTCAGATGAATCAACATCATGGTATGAACCATCATACACTGTTGCTCTAAAATCAACAATCGGATAGCCTCCTAAAATCCCGGTATTTTTGGCTTCTTCAAGCCCTTTTTGAATTCCAGGTATATATTCACGAGGAATCGTCCCGCCAACAATACCATTTACAAATTCAAAACCTTTTCCGCGTTCTAGAGGTTCAAACTTAATCCACACGTGACCATACTGACCACGACCACCACTTTGCTTAATGTATTTACCTTCAGCATCAGATGTTTTTTGGATAGTTTCTTTAAATGCAACCTGCAACTTACCTTGACTTACCTCAACCTTATGTTCGCGCTTCAATCGATCAACAATAATTTCAAGATGAAGCTCGCCCATTCCCTTTATAACCGTTTGTCCAGTTTCCTTATCAAACGAAAAGTGAAATGAAGGATCTTCTTGCATGAGCTTACGTAAACCAATAGCCATTTTTTCATAATCGGCTTTATTTTTAGGCTCAACAGACGTTGAGATAACAGGAGCTGGAATATCTATTTTTTCTAATAATATTGGCCTGTTTTCGTCACAAATAGTGTCGCCAGTGGCAGCATCTTTGAGACCAACAACCGCTCCAATATCGCCGGCATGCAATTCTTCAATTTCTTCACGTTTGTTTGCATGAAGCTTAACCAATCGACTGATGCGCTCCTTAGTGCCTCTTGTTGCATTATATATATATGAACCGGCTTTAAGCGTTCCCGAATAAACCCGAACAAAACATAAAACACCCACAAACGGATCTGTCATAATTTTAAAAACCAATGCAGAAAATGGTCCTTGAGACTCAGGCAGGCGCTCTTCCTGCTCACCAGTACGAGGAACTTCACCCATAACTGGTGGAATATCAAGCGGGCAAGGCAAAAAATCTATAACACCGTCAAGCATAAGCTGAACACCTTTATTTTTAAAAGCAGTTCCACAAAATGCTGGGGTTATAGTTCTTTCCAATACACCTTTTCTTAATGCCACTTTAATTTCGGCATCAGTAATTTCTTCTTCATTAAGAAATTTTTCACCCAAGCGCTCATCAACATCGCAAACTTTTTCAATAAGCACCGTTCTTAGCTCTTTGACCTTATCTTCATATTCAGCAGGAACAGGAGCCCATGTAATAGTCAAACCTTTATCATCACCAAACGTTGCCATGCGCTGAGTCAAAATATCAATAACTCCATAAAATGCTTCTGATGCACCTACGGGAATTTGCATCGCAACAGCATTGGCATGCAATTTAGTATTAACATCATTCAAGACTTTAAAGTAATCAGCGCCAATACGATCAAGCTTATTAACAAAAATAATGCGCGGCACCTTATAACGATTAGCCTGACGCCATACTGTTTCTGATTGAGGCTGAACGCCACCAACGCCACAGAAAACGGCAACAACGCCATCAAGCACACGCAAAGAACGACCAACTTCTATAGTAAAGTCGACGTGTCCAGGAGTATCGATAATATTAATCTGATAACCCTTCCACGCGCAAGTAATTGCGGCCGCAGTAATAGTAATACCGCGCTCTTTTTCTTGCTCCATCCAATCAGTAGTTGCAGCACCCTCATGCACCTCACCCATTTTATGAGTTGCTCCAGTGTAAAAGAGAATGCGCTCAGTCACCGTTGTCTTACCAGCATCAATGTGAGCAGCGATGCCTATATTTCTATATTTTTCTAAGGGATTACTCATCTTACATGCACCTTCTTTATTTACCAAGCAAAATGGGCAAAGGCACGATTTGAATCAGCCATTTTATGAACATCAAGTTTTTTCTTAAACGCGTTACCCGTTCCTTCATAGGCATCAAGAAGTTCATACGCCAAACGCAACCCCATAGTTTTATCTTTTCGGGTTGCAGCACATGAAATTAGCCATCTTAAAGCCAATGAGCGACCGCGATGCTCTCCTACTTCCATAGGAATCTGATAAACACTGCCACCAACTCGGCGAGGCTTCACCTCTACAACAGGAGTAATTTGTTCAAGCGCTTTTGAAAAAATTTTCAAAGCCTTATCTTCATCACCCTGAGCCTTTTTGATCAAAACATCAAAGGCTTCATAAATTATGGTACGTGCGACGGATTTTTTACCGCGCCACATCACCACATTAATCAATTTTTGGACAGATTCTGAACCAAATCGAGGATCAACCCCTACATTTCTAATGAAATTAACAGACTTACGCCTTGCCATGCTTTACCTTTACTCTATTTTTTAGATCGTTTAGCGCCGTATAGAGAACGACCTTGTTTTCTATTTTCAACACCGGCAGTATCAAGCGCGCCACGAACAATATGATACTTAACACCAGGCAAATCCTTTACTCTGCCTCCGCGCACCAATACCACTGAGTGTTCTTGCAAATTATGGCCTTCTCCGCCAATATAAGCCGTCACTTCAATGCCGGTCGACAACTTAACACGAGCCACTTTACGTAATGCTGAGTTAGGTTTTTTAGGTGTTTGAGTAAATACACGAGTACATACCCCGCGAGCTTGAGGGTTGCCCTTCAATGCAGCGCTTTTTGATTTATAATGAGACTTGCTTCGTGCTTTACGAGCAAGTTGATTAATTGTGGGCATCGTCAAAATCCCTACGTTTATACGTTATAACTATTACTAAAGACTTAATGTTGCTTTTGGCTACAACTTTCATTCAACCTTAGATAAGATTATTATTAGTTTATCTTTTTAGATAATTTTTTCAAGTGGAATGAAAAAAGTTATTAAGATCTTTTTATATTTAGGCTAGTCAAGCATAACGATCATGATTATAATAGATGCTCTGGCAGTACAATTACCCCTAGGAGGCATACATGTTATTAGATATATTAAAAAACTTATTTTTTATCGTGGCGGGCAGCGCTGGAATAGGATTTCTTATAGGATTTCATGAATTAGGTCATTTTATATTTTGTAAACTATTCAAAATACGCACCCCCTCTTTTTCAATTGGATTTGGCCCACGCCTCTTTGAAAGAAAAATAGGCGACACTGTTTTTGCCCTTTCAGCCATACCTTTAGGTGGTTACGTAGAAATTGCAGGAGCCGCAGAAGTGGGACAAGGCGAACAGGCTGAAGCTCACAGTAATGACCAGTACTCATTCGCGCAAAAGCCCTATTATCAAAAAATGCTCGTTATGGCCGGCGGCATTCTTTTTAATCTTATGTTTGCCTACGTCACCATGATTATTCTTTTTGCCACAGGCATCCCAAAATCGCCTCTCTTATATCCAAAAAATGGCACAACTATTATTGAAACGATTGCCCCAAAAAGCGCTGCCGAAAACGCACAATTATTGCCCGGAGACAACATTATTGCGGTCAACAATCAACCCATCAATAACAATATAGAAGAATTACTTAATATTATAGAACCACTCGCAGATACAGAAGCTACTGTTACTATAGAAAGAGCTTCAGAAACATTGCACATGCCTATTACCTTTGCAAGCAGAACCGTCGGCTCAAGAAAAATAGGCGTTTTCGGCGTTGGATTTGTTCTACAAGACATACCCGCTGTTTCTTTTAAAGATGCATTTAACGAAGGCGTTCATACCGTAAACACCCTCATAAAAAATACTTTTTTTATGTTCAAATCAATGTGCGTCAAAAAGAATATTAATGGTGTTGGCGGACCGCTCATGGTTATTTCTGAAACCATTAAGGGTGCTGCAAAAGGCGCAAAAATCTTTTTCCTCTTATTAGCATTTATTAGCGTCAATCTTGCCGTATTAAACATGCTGCCATTACCTATCATGGATGGTGGGCAAGCATTATTTTATACGATTGAAGCTATTATTCGCCGTCCATTACCAGAAAATGTACGTTTATATATTCATTATGTCTGCTGGGTCGCTATTGTAATTCTCGCTGTTTATTTGAGCATTAAAGATATTGGTACCATAGCAACATCACTTCTTGCTAAATAATTTTTATTACGTAACTTTTTATCGAGGCATGCTCAAAACATGCCTCGATTTAATTTTACATATAACATTTACTTCGCCAAAAACTCATTACTATAATATCTCTATTGATCAAGCTTATTAATGGAGTATTATGAAAATAATGTTATTTTTTATCGTATATTCAGCAATTTTTGTTGTAACGCAAACAAAAGCTGTTATTCGGTTCACTCGAGAAAATGCTATTGATACAAAAACTTGGTATGCACTGCCCCGTGCGAGCACAACTACTATTATCGCGGCAGGAATTATGCCTGATGGAGAAACTATTGTTATAGCAAATTCTCATCAAGCGATTTATTCTTACAATATAAAAAACCGCCCCCCTTTTTTTCTATTCGATTATTTACCGGGAGTTGGTATCACTGCTACCGTAAAAAACTTTATCATTACGCCCGACAAAAAGTACATTGGCGTTTGTGCAGAAGAAGACGAACCGCTTATCGGAAAATTGATGACAATAGCCGTTTGGGATGTCGCAAATAAACAAATCGTGCAGCCAAGTTTTCTTGAAAAATTAATAGAACAACAACAAACAATGCAGACTCTAGGAATAACTGCATGCGGTTTTCATCACGAAAACAAATTTATTGCGAGCCTTAAAAATAGAACTCTATTACTTATAACCTATGATAACGTTACAACTATCAAATCTCCAAACAACTCAATCATAAAAAAAATAGAAATCAGTCCATCAGATAAACATATTCTAGCAGCATCAGATAATAACAAAGTTTTCTTAAGCAATTCCGATCAACCATTCGCTCCTGATAAATTTATTCAATTGCCCTTTAACAAACAAATACGCAATACCTGCTTAACCAACTCAGCAATAATAATTGATTTTCAAGATAACACGCTAGAAATATGGTCCTACCAAGGCACGCTACTCCATACTTTCAACAATGTCCCGCATCAAATAAATACTTTGGCAGTCATGCCAAATGATACATATGTTGTAGCTGGAAATGCCGATGGATATATACATGTTATAGACACAGCAAATTTTACTATATATTCGCCTACTGATGCACAAAAAAGTCATCAAGGTGCAATAACCTCAATTCTCTTTACGCCCGACAATCAAAAAGTGATAACAACAGGAGTCGATGGAAAAATAATTATATCAAATATTACAGAAACCAACTCAAAAGAACCCAATAATCAATTGCAAAAACTTCTTGAAAATTTATCTTCAGATCTTTTATATCTAACGCAACTGATAAGCTAAAACAAGCTCTCAGCCTTGCTTTATACAGCATAAATTACTATACTTACCCATATTTTTTATAGATTATATAATTTTTATGGGGACTTTTATGCGACATTTTTCAACTTTTTTATTTTTACATACGTTTATTTTTGCGCCTATTATCAACATGCAAGAAAACACGTTTATTCTTGCACTTACCAATCTCTCTGATCGATGCATTACTATTGCCCTGCGGGACAGTGATAATAATTTCTTAAGTACTGTCGATACTGATCGCAATGTAATAAAAAATAAGCTTGATGGTTTCCCAGCATATACACTCCCGGCACACGCACAAATAAGCACTTTTTATATACGTGCAATCAACAAAGCACAAATGCCACTCACGCTCTATGCCTATAAAGCTCGAGACTCTTTTAAACCATCACAAAAACTTATTTTGGGATATAATGACACACAAAAAAAACAGTACTTTGATATCGATGAAATACCCATACAAAAACCAAAAGATTCAGGTTACATTTTAATGTTTACAGAAACGAACAAACCATCTTTCTCAAAACTATCTGGTATATGCACCAATCAAACACAAACCGATACGCCACAATCCAACCTAACGATAGGACATCTTCAAGAGGTTGCATCGCGACTGGACTTTCATATAGAGCTCATATTAGAGCGCATCAACTATGATCCTATTAGTATTGGGATCGAGCAATACTGGAATCGCGATATTATTAAGAAAAAATTGCTCAAAAAGAAAAACAAATAGATTTATCTCAAAAATCTTATAGACCAGAGACAAGATCGGTAAGTTCACGCGTGATGAGGGCTTGCCGAAGCTTATTATAATCAAGCTTCATAGCGTTCAAAACGTCTTCGGCGTTGCGCGTGGCGGCGTCCATAGATATAAAACGTGCAGCCTGTTCAGCTAACAGAGATTCAAAAAGCACATTTTGCAAAGAAACGCCCAGCGTCAACTTATAAATATATTCCTGTAATGCATCAAGATCTTCAGCTTCGTACTTATAATCGGGCTTCACATCTCCAGAAAAAATATCAGTATCTTGAGGATGATCAAACGGTAAAATACGTGTTTTTTGACACATTTGTAAAAAAAACGTTTTTGGATGATTGCTATACGCATACACATCGGTGTACTTTTCAGCCTCTATCAAAGCCGTTAGCTGTGCAGAAAGTTCTACAAAATTAGCGATCGTAAAATCATCAAAGCGCTTAAAACTACGTGAACCAACAACCTTATGCGCATAATCGACCATATGCCTGCCAATAACAATAATATCAGGCGTAGTCATATGTAATAACCCATCTTTGCCAATAAAAGTAATAAGATTGTTATTAAACGTCCCACACAAGCCTTTTTGCGAACCAATAATGAGCACCAGAGTTTTTTGCTGAGGCGCTGCAAGATCATCACTATTCGTGGCTACAACAGGGCGAACATCCCGTAAAACATGTGCAAATTGTTTAATTTCTTGCTGATACCGTTCTAAATGAGTTTTTTTTTGACGTAAACGGGCATGCGAAGAAATGGAAATAAGCCTCATAGCATTAGTTGTTTGCTGGATAGTTTCTATCGCATTAATTCTCTGCCGTAAGTAAATAAGATGTGACATAAGCAAAAACCTTACAATATATGCGCGTAAAAGGTATAGTTTTATTAATAAATGTACGGCCCATTATCATCTTTGGCAATAGTTATTATGATTTTAATTATAGATGCATATAATATTCTTAAAAATATTTTTCATAATGTTCTGATTTCTGAAAAACAACGAAGAGCGTTTATCGACCTTATAACAAAATATGCTCATACAAAAAAACATACTATATATATTGTTTTTGACGGAAACTCTTCAGACGTAAACCAATCCCATAACCATAGCGTTTCTATTATATATTCAGGATACAACAAAAGCGCCGATCAGGTGATTATATCCCTTGTCGAAAAATTACCTGAAAAAGACAATATTTTACTCATAAGTTCCGACAACAATCTTAAAAAAACCGCACGCACCCATGCTGTTGCATCATGCGATTCAGTTGAATTTTATAAATACATCACGCAGGACGTAACTCACAAACAACTACAAAAAAACAAAAGCCCTCATACACATAAATACACCCATCATGCCAGCAGTACAGAGCTCGACGAGCTCATGCATACAAGCATAGTCGTACATAAAGACGAAACACCCATAGCAAAGCCAACAAAAAACGCCTATACTGCTTCAAAAGAAGAAAGAAAACTTAATAAGATTATTAAAAAGTTATAACAAAATAGGCCTAGCATGAAAACCCATGAGCTCATTTACACGCTTGACACTATCGACGATATCGCAAGAGATTTATGTGAATTACTGGATGAATACCCCGTCTTTACTTTTACCGGAAATCTTGGTGCTGGCAAAACAACATTAATTCAGGCCATTTTTAATCGTTGCGGCATTCATGAAGAGATTCAAAGCCCCACCTTCACCTATTTATCTACCTATGCGAATGCCAACGGCCAAACGTTTTATCATTTTGATTTATATAGGCTCAAAAATACACACGATTTTACTACCATGGGCTTTGACGAATATCTCTATAACCCTTTAAGCTGGTGCTTTATTGAATGGCCAGAAATCATCATGCCTCTGCTCACCAAAAAAGTTTGTCATATAACCATCGACTATCACGGCTACGATCGCCGGCGCCTTCGATACATTGTTATATAAAAACTCATATTTTAAATAAACCCCTCCTATTTCTTATGCTAAATACTTGGATTTGCCAAGCTCTTGGGTAATGTTATTAACCTGCAACCTAAAATCTACTAATGCATCTTCGACGGCACTGAAACCTGTTTTGGCAGCTATGTTAAGCTCTTTCATTAACTCCAAATATTTCAACGCTCTTGCAAGTTCTTTGTCAATAGGATCGGCTTTTATTAGTTCTTCTAAGAAAGCTTTCGCGCCTTGCATACGATCATCAAAGTATTCTTTTTCACTCAGCTTTTTAAGATTTTGATAACTGGCAATAAAAGGAAGATCTGGCTCATTTAGGTTCGTATTTTTAAGCCACACAAGCTGTTCAGGCTTATTTGGATATGCGGCATATATCCGTATTTTTGTGAGATCATCATTTTTCATGGTAAAGTATCGCAACATCTGATCATCCAACTCTCCACGCAAATCCATCGCAATACATCTATAACATGTGACTGGTTTAGCGAGAAACGCAATAAGCTTATTAAGATCTGATAAAAATTTATCTTTCAGACGTTGCTTGATCAATGGATTAAGATCTTTAAAATTTTCGCCATTTTTACCGTATGATTGACCATATTGATACATTTTATACAAGTCATTAAGAAACGGAACAAAGCACATAGACTCGCTACCTTTATGCATACCACAGAGTAAACGCCGAGGTTCTTTTTCGGTAATTTCTTGATAATCTTCAATGGTAGGCAGCACAACAGTCCCAGAACATTTGTTGCGAATGTTATTCCAGTCAGCCTCTTTCATCAAACTAATAACTTGTGCTCGACGCGTCTCTACGTCCTTCTTAAATGCGTTAAATGCCTCGCCCGTTCCGGTTGATTTTTCTATAAAATTTTTGAGTAATAGAGGATAATTTGTAACATAATCAAGATCTTGACAAAGTCCCTGATATGTCCTTCCTGCCTTTAAATCCGCAATATAAATCTCCATAATTTTTTTTGCCCAGTCATAGATAGTTAATAAAAAAGCATAAACATCATACTGCTTACCAGTAATCGTAACGGGGGCAATTTTTTCAAAAATATCAAATGCTGATGGTTTATTGGGCTCATCAAACATAATTGCAAGAGGGTACTTATACAGTATCTTTGCCAAGATCCATACAATACCAACTTTATCTTGATCAGACAACTTGTTATCACTTATATATTTAAAGATTGTTGCTAACAATTCGGTACTTACTTGAACGATCTGATCTGATTGCGCCGCCTTATCGCGTGTCGCAAGCCACGCCTTTATATTAATTTTAATGGCACCGCTACTTGCAACATCATCAATAGACAAGGGGAGGCCGAATTCAGCAACAAGAGAATACTCAGTTTCTCGAGTGACCGCTTGAGAACCAATATTTTCTTTTTTCCCGCCCTTGCCACCAGGTTTTTTTTGAGCCAATCCTGCCTGTAAAGCGTTTAAGTTATTATCAAGTGCAACATAATATCCAATATAATCATCCATCGAAAACACAGAAAAAACACAAGAGCCTGACATAATCACGCCCATGTATAACATTATTTTTTTAAGCATAGCGTCCACACCATTTTATGAAATACATAGAGATATCTACCCAATAATTTACGTAAAAAGCGTATACGCAAGCAAGACTTTTAGTTTCTGAGCTTGTCAGCCCGTACCTCTTTAAGTTATAATGAGAAATATTATTACCCTTACAAGCACGTAAAAACAAATGGAAGTCAATGGGAAAAGTCTTACTTTTTTATAAATATGTTACTATTTCAGATCCTGAAAAAATAAAAAACTGGTTGTTACATCTTTGTCGTTCGCTCAATATAACAGGTCGCATTATTATTGCTCATGAAGGGATTAATGCAACAGTAGCTGGATCAATAGAAGCAACAGAAACGTTTAGACAGGAATTTGAACAACACGAACTTTTTGATAATATCGATTTTAAAGAAAGTGCTGGAGATGCCGATTGTTTTCCCAAATTACGCGTTGTAGTCAAAGAAGAAATCGTTAAATTAGGCGTTTCCCCGACCCTTATTACAGCAGAAAACGGTGGGCAACATTTAACACCGCAAGAAACTCATGAACTTTTAAATAATAAGCCGGACGATCTTGTCATTCTCGATACCCGCAATATATATGAATCTAACATTGGTCGATTTGAAGAAGCAATTTTAGCACCTATAGACAATTTTAGAGATCTGCCACAATATCTTGATGACAACCAAGATCTTTTTAAAGATAAAGACGTGCTGATGTACTGCACGGGTGGCATAAGATGTGAACGTGCAACTGCGTACTTGAAATCAAAGAACATAGCTCGCAATGTCTACCAAATTGCTGGCGGCATTCACCGATACGCCGAAGCGTTCCCTGATGGTCATTTTAGAGGCAAAAATTACGTATTTGATGCTCGCATTGCTTTACCAGTCACAAGCGACATTCTCAGCTCCTGTGCTTTTTGTACAAAGCCCTGCGATGATTACACAAATTGCATCAACGCACAATGCAACAAGCAAATTATCGTTTGTCCGTCATGCATAGATCATTATCATAATACCTGTAGCGCTTATTGCCAAAATCTTGTCGATAATAATATGGTCAATGTACGAATACTACCCAAAAAAGTCTTAGTCTCTCAACATTGCTCGTTATAATATGATCGAAACAACGCACAGATATATTGCATTAAATAATACAGTGCTACTACAAGAAAACGTGCCACTTGCTGACAAAAGCTGGTTTAAAACTGGCGGCAATGCACGTTACTACGCAGAACCGACAACAATAGAAGAATTTCAAGAAGCTATTATGTGGGCACACCATCATGCATTACCCATATTTATTCTTGGCGAAGGTGCAAACATTCTCATAGCAGATACGGGATTTCATGGTCTTGTCATCAAACCAATTATCACAACAATCTACGCAACAGCTTTTAATGCAACACATAGCCTTGTAACGGCAGGCGCGGGCTGCTCATTCCCTTCTCTTATTAACTATTGTCTCGAAAACAATTATACCGGCTTAGAAGAATTTAGCGGTATTCCGGGAACTGTTGGCGGATCAGTGTATATCAATATTCACTATTTTGAATTTCTATTGGCACAATTTTTGCATTCAGCGACCGTCATCAACCGAAATACAGGAGCAATTTTAATCGTTGATAATGCATGGTTCAATTTTGGCTATAATGCATCGAAGCTACAGGAAAAAGAATATTTTATCATCGATGCAACATTTATAGTTAAAAACGCATCTATCATTGAGACGGCATATGCCTGTGGTAGAAAAGATGAGATGATACGGCATCGCACAAGCCGCTATCCAACAAGCAGGACCTGTGGTAGTTTTTTTAGAAATTTTCTTAATCATGAAGTGACGTTAATAAGTAACGGTAAAAAAATGATGTATGTTGCTTATTATCTTGATAAAATTGGAGTAAAAGGCCAACTTTCTATCGGCGGAGCATCAGTATCATATCAGCATGCAAATATGCTCGTGAGTAGCGCAACGGCAACATCATCTGATATTGTTTTATTAGCTCGTGCTATGCAAGAAAAAGTGTTACAACAATTTGGTATTATTCCTCAGCCAGAGTGCATACTGGTCGGTTTTGACGTGTACCCATTACTCTAACATCATTCGGATATGCTTGCCAAATAACACTAATCATTCTACGATTTTTACTTTTCATCGCAATATTCAGCGCAGTTTCACGTGCGTTATTAGATGCTAAAATATTAACTTTTTTTTCTAATAACAGCTGCACAATTCCAAACTTATCATACGCCACTGCCAAATGAATCGGAGCCATACCAATCATATTTTTAGCATTAATATCGGCACCAAAATTTATCAATAATCGCGCAACATCCGTTGATCCTGCAAGTGCAGCATCATGTAATGGGGTAGAATGTATTTCATCAATTTCTCTAATAAGCCACGCGTTTTTACTCTGTGCAAGAACGCTTCCTGTCCATCTAATCGAATTAAATCGTGCAGCAATATGCATTTTTGTCTTATAATTTTTTGCAAACAAACTCAATATTTTATAATGATTAATAAATTCTATTTTTCCAATCATATTAAATTGCTTACACACCAATAAAAAATTTTTACAATTCTCAAAAAGTGTCGCTTCATCAGAAACGTTTACCAATTGATGTGCAATTTCACCAATCATATCTTTAGATACATCGTAAACATAATTTCTTCCAACAAGGCGCCAATAAGCGTATTCCATTGCAGATGCTGGCAATATAAAAACACAGATAAATACATATAGCATCACGATATTTTTTTTCATCATTATTCTTTTGTTTCTTTTGCAATGGCAATTGCCTGTTCAAGCAAATGAATTATTTGTGCATTGCCTCGTTGTTTTGCATAACTTAATACACCAGCAGCCCATTGATTTGAATTAATATCTGCACCCTTATCCAATAACAATTTAACCATCAAAGGATTATTTACACATATTGCATAATGAAGCGCCTGGACTTTATTTTTATCTTCTGCATGAACATTTGCGCCTAAATCAAGCAACAATGATGCGGCACCATATGCATTATATATGACAGCATAATACAGCGGTGTTTTCGATTCGCTATTTTTCGCATCAATCAAATGCATATTATCTGTATCGTTAAAGAAATTTTCTAACCACCTCACTGCATTAAAACTCGCGGCAATATGCGCTTTGTTATTAGAGAGCCCATGAGCATTAGTTTTTTCGCAAGTCTGATGTATAAATTCTGCTTCCCCAATCTCGTTAAATCGTTTACACGTCAATGAAAATGACCGAAAATCATTCATCAATGCCGTTCGATCAATAACCCTATCAACAACATTAATGGACTGATATACAACCTCAGAAATTATCTCATCCGGAACTTGAACAAAATAATCACGTACATCAATCTGAGCACAATCATCTTTCATCCCGTAAACTGGTAAGACAAAACCACATACAAGCGCATAGAGCGCGATACTATTTTTCATCATTATTCTTTTGTTTTTTAGTAATAGCCAACTCAAGTGCTTTGATTATCTCTGTGTTGCCACGCTTTTTTGCATAAGCTAATAAACCGGTATTTTCTGGACCAACATGCGCACGCTTATTCAATAACAATGTAACCATTGATAGATTATTGTTACATATTGCATAATGAAGTGGTTGCAGTTTTTTTCCATCTTCTACACCTACATCTGCGCCCGAATCAATTAATAGTGATGCGGCGTCATATGCATTATATGCAACAGCCATATGTAATGGAGTCAACGTTTCAGCATTGTGCTGATTAATCAAATTCTTATTCTTGCCATTCTCTAATAACTCTTTCAACAACTCTGTCGAATTAAAAAGTGCAGCAATATGCGCCTTATTATTATTAAGCTGATAAAAATTAGTTTTTATCAAAGCGTGATTTATAAATTCTGTTTTTCCAATTCTATTAAATCGTTTATCGGTTAATAAAAACGATTGACTATCTTTAAGCAACGCCTCGTTCTCAAAAACATCTATCAACTGATATATAACTTCAGAAATCACTTCATCCGATAGCGCCTCAAAATAATTATTCTGCACAAGCGGCCCACAACCTTCTTCCATTGCATGCGTTGGCACTGCAAATAAACACACAAGCGCATAGAGCGCGATACTATTTTTCATAATTGTCCCCAAAAAATTTCTATAATAATTTGTTAATCAGGTTGTATAGCATACAGCTATATATTAAAGTTTCAACTTTATTTTCAATTAAAACACAGATGCGATACTAATTATTTTTGTTCTACTTCTTAATACACTCACAGAGATTCATTCTGATTATGACGCTCTATTAGCCAATGCTTGTTGCAGCAAACCAATTATTTCATTATTGCCTATTTTTTTTGCACAATCCAATAACGATTCTGACTTAATCCACTGCTCTTTATAATCTGCAGCAACATCCGCATCATTATTCAATAACAACTGAACCATTGAGACATGACTCTTTTCTACCGCATACCACAGAGGCCCCTTACCACATAGATTCCGAGCATTAACATTCGCGCCCAACTCAATTAATAATAATGCTGCACCATATGTGTTATTATATGCGGCGCAATGCAATGGCGTTGACCACAAACTATTTGCCACATTAATCAACTGTTTATTTTCTTCATCCCCAAAGAATGCTGTTAGCCATCTTGTTGAATTCAAGCTCGCAGCAATATGCACTTTAGAGTATTACAACGCCAATCATCTTTGTTAAAAAGAGCATTTATAAATTCTGATTGCCCAATCATATCAAGGCGCTTACACGTCAATAAAAATGACCGACGGCTCTCTGGTGATGTTTTTTTATCGTCCGCCAAACAACCTATAATTTTAGAAATTATTTCATCAGGTAATACATCAAAATAATTATGCCGAACAATCGGCCCGGAGCCTTCTTCCATTGCAGATATTGGTAACATACAAATACATACAAGCGCATATAACGCGATAAAATTTTTCATAATTATATTCCCGTCTTCTTTGCTAATTCCCGCTCAATCAACGTAATTATTTCCGGATTGCCCCATTGTTTTGCATGGGACAATACACCATCAACGTCGTTAGGTCGTGACCCAATACTTACGCCATGACCTAATAATAATTTAACCATTGATGTGTTTTCAAAAAATACCGCCGTATGGATATAATTATGTTCATTCCACGGAATAGTAGTATTCGCACCCGAATCAAGCAGCAACTGCGACATCCTTAATCTATTGCATATAACTGCATAATGCAGGGGCGTTTGATTTTTCAAATCTTGAGCATCAACCGACGCCTTCATTTCAATTAATAACTGTGCGGCATCATGAGCACCAGCATTTGCTGCACAATGTAATGGTGTTAATCCAGTACTATTCTTCCCATGAATTAAATGCTTATAATTATCATTATCCTTAAAGAAATTCTTTAACCATGTTATCGAATTTAAACTTGCAGCGATGTGTATTTTGCTATCCGTATTAGAATATCCGAGACAATATTTTTTAAAAAGATAATTTATAAATGCCGGTTCACCAATCTCATTAAATCGCTTGCATGTCAATAAAACCGACCGCCGACTAATCAATAACCATATATGTGAAAAAAGGCAACCATCTATAAATTTATCCATGATATTAACCATTACTTCATTCGGCAATACATCAAAATAATTATGCTGCGCTACCAACTCAGAGCCCTCTTCCATTGCAGATATTGGTAACATAAAAATACATACAAGCGCATGCAGCGCGATAATACTTTTCATAATTGTCTCCAAAAATTCTATAATAATTTGTTAATTAGGTTGTATAGCATACGGCATGAGATTAAAATTTCCATTTCATTTCGATCTCAGCGCCGATGTCGCCACGCTCGTCCTTCATAGCGTGAACAGCTACATCATCAGAAATGGCATAGTCAACTTCGACATACACATCTTCGGTCAGACTAAAGTTTTTTTGAATCAATGCTTTTAGTCGATCATTTACATCAATTTCTAATCGCGCACGCAGTCCGCCACGGCCGGTATGATCGGTCAAACTAGGAACAATCCGTATATTTTTTACCGGAGGCAAAAAACTTTTTATATATGCTTGAGCAGCATAAGCTTTGCCTTGAGGTGCAAAAATAAAATCTTCAAGATATCGCGTAACACCCCGCGGAACAGCAAAAGCAAGTGACCCGTCAGCCACACCACCTAACAACAATGCAACAATGTGCGACTCAGAAAGCGCTGGTTGCGCATCAAGTTTTATAACCGGATCACTCAGAGTACCAGAAATATCCATATTGATTTTATATTGTTTAACCGAACTTGATGCCGCAATATCAAGCATAAGCTCATTATTCGGCATACAATATATTTTCCCTTTTTGTATAACAAGCGGCTCATACGGAAAAGCAACTACCCCTTGATGCAATGCAATAACGCCGCTTAATTCAGGCTTACCAAAGGTTCCATGACAATGCATGCAACCATATGCTTGTGCTTCAACAAAAGGGAGCTTAATTTGAGCTAATTGACCTGTTTTAATTAAAATATTCAATAAAACATCGTCAATAAAAGTTGTTGTTTTTTTTAGTTCTTTTTGCGTTGTAAATGGCACATTGCAAATACGTGATTTATCAATAACAAGGGTACCGTCAAACGTTGATTTTTTATGACGATCATATGTAAAAAGCAAAGATCCTGAACACACTGCAAAAATATTTTTATTCCAATGAAAGCAACATTTTTGTAGCAACAAGGGACAGTATGCATATTCTATGCCTGAAACACTATAATCAATAAGAGCCCTTGGTATCTTAATAACTCCATGCGGCAACGCACAAGAAGCGTCCTGTACAACTATGCAAGAACTGCCTCCATCCAACAATACGCGCGCACGTAATCCAGAAATTTTTGTACCAACAGAAGCGCCTGTAATAAAAAATGGATCACAGCTGACACGTAACCTAATATGTGGTAATGCTTGATAATCTACATTAATAGTTAATGCACCCCGACTCGGCAACGTTATCCCTGCAATCTGCATATAATTACGTAAGACAGTAAATGGAATAGAACATACACCCATACACGTATTATCACCCTGAAAAGTGCAACATGTATTTTTATTATTATACAACGTACATGCGACTACATGCGGACGCGGATACAATTGAGCATCAATATCCATATGATAATTATCATAGTGTGCACAAGCAGTAACCCGACCATCATATATCTGCATCTGCGTAGAAAGATCAATACACGGCTGCAGCAATTTACCGTCATGAGTTGCTTTACCCGTTAACAAATCGACTACAAAAGAGCCTTCGTATTCTAACATATTATTGCGCATCCATTGACATGTACCATTTACTACAGACATAAGACTCGTCCCCAATAGAGTAATTTTGTGAGTAAGATTATGACATGCCGCTGAAATTGCACCATCATCAACACTAACCTCACCATACCAATAATCATCTACCCGACTATGTTGAGCATGGATCCCTTTAATGGCACAATATAGTTTTGATCCACTATACGTAATTTCACCCGAACATTTTTTAAAAATACAGCCACTTCCCACATATACACACCCGCCATTCAGCATGCACGCAATAGACCCTGCAGAAGTAAAATCAACATACGTACTAAAATGTAATATTCCTGAATATGCGTCAGAAATATCATGCACTGTACACGTACCTGACGTTATTACGCATGATTTGAGCATAAATGGTGGCTTTGCTGGAGCCTTAAGAAGATTTTTAATATGTTCAAAAATACCAATAGAAGTGCCCTGTATATCCGATGTTACTGAAAGATTATCAACTGTAAATGCTATCGCACAGTTGTTACGTAGAAACAAATACAACCACGATAATTCAACGACCACATGTTGCGCTGACCACGACCAGACAACACCGTTCAATGATTTTGCTTCAAGATTTTTAAGATCAATACGCCCTGTAAAAAAATTAATATAATCAATATCTGCAGAAAAAGAACAGTCAAAATTATCGCTATAAAAACGACTACATTGTTGTGCAATTTTTTTTTTAACCCAAGCATCATCTTGCGCAATAATAAGTATAATAAGACATGCGCATAGCCATGCACTCATAAGACTAAAAAACAATCTCCAATAACTCATGAAAGTAGCAACCATCCTTGATCATATGCATACATACGCACATAAGAGACGGCTGCTACGGGACACGTTAACGCATAAGAAACATCTCGGGCGGCATTCGTTAAATAAATTGAGCCGGATTGAATTTTGCCATCGGGGTAAAAAATACAAACATGTTTATCAAACATAATAGCATCTCTAATTTCATGCGCAGGTGATGATGGTGGGCCCAAAACACCCTTTTGCACGCCAAAGCAAACTCCGCGCCCGCACGTACGAATAACATTATCATATCGATAGCTATTAGTCTTATCGTCAAAATAAAGACACTGCTCCCTGTTATGCAAGAGTGCTCGCTGCTGTAACATAGCATACAAAGAATACAGTGCATCAAGCTCCATTCGCACCAGCAACCGATCAAAAAAAGAACAATAATGCATACTCAATGTCATCATGCCTAAACATATTGCCATGACTATGCATGTCTCAAAAAGAGTGAATCCTTTTTTACTCAATATCATGCGCAGTCGCAACGGATAATACCTCTTCAATAGTTGTCAAACCTAATGTGATTTTTCTGATACCATCTTGAATTAATAGCGTCATGCCATCTTTTTGGGCTTGTTGTTGTATAAGTGCAGTATCAGTACGATTAATAGTCATACGGGCAATCTGGTGAGTCATCACCATAATTTCAAAAATAGCAAGCCGCCCCTTATAACCAGTTTGTAAACACTCATTACAACCGCGTGCGTCATAAAATGTAATATGCGCAGCTGCTTCAGAAGACAATGAAAGCCTTTTGAGCGTCTCAGCCGTTGGCGTATAGATTACCTTACAAGCACTACACAATTTTCTTACCAATCGCTGTGCAACAACAGAGACAATCGTTGATGCAATTAAAAATGGCTCTATGCCCATATCTATAAGACGAGTAATAGTTGCGGCGGCGCTATTAGTGTGAACAGTACTCAAAACAAGATGGCCTGTTAGAGCTGCCTGAATAGCAATCTGCGCAGTCTCCTGATCACGAGTTTCTCCAATCATAACAATATCAGGATCTTGGCGAAGAATTGATCGCAACGCCGCTGCGAATGTCAATCCTATTTTTTCACGTACTTGAACTTGGCCAACGCCAGCCATTTGGTATTCAACTGGATCCTCAACCGTCACAATATTAACATCCGGCGCATTGAGTTCACTTAAAATAGAATACAATGTTGACGTTTTACCAGATCCAGTTGGACCAGTTATAAGCAAAATACCATTAGGCTCTTTAATGCTCTGCTCGATAACACCATAATCGCGCTCACTAAAGCCAAGATTTTTTAACTTACCAAATGTTTTCGTTTTATCCAATAATCGCATAACAATACGCTCTCCATGCGTTACAGGCAATATGGAAACACGAATATCAATTGCTTTATCGGCTATTTTTATTTGAATACGACCATCCTGAGGCTGTCTTTTTTCCGCAATATTCAAATTTGCCATAATTTTCAAACGAGAGGCTAATGCGCCTTGTATTCGCTTAGGAGGAGTCATTGTTGTATATAAAACACCATCAATTCTATAACGGATTCTCAATTCTTTTTCAAAGGGCTCAATATGAATGTCAGACGCGTCTCGCTTAATAGCTTGATACAAAATATGGTTAACCAACTTAATAATGGGAGCTTCGGTCGCCATTCCCAAAATATCTTCCTCTTGAATTGCTTCAAAATCCATGGCGCCAGACAAAGCTGTTTCTTCTTGCAATTCTGCTATCATTTCCTGAGTACCCTCAAGAGGATAATAACGATTGATGCCCTCGATAATGACTGCAGGCATTGCAACACCCAACAACGTGTCACCACCAAACAACACATTAAGCTCATCTATTGGCTGAAAATCAAAAGGATTAGCAGTAACAATCATAATTTTATTATCATGCCATTGTATCGGAATCACGACCTGTTCACGTAAAAACTTAAGAGGTATTTTTGCTAGTATTTCAGGCGATGCCATTTCTTGAGATATAACCTCAAGAAACGGGACTTCAAACTTAGACGCATACGCCTGCGCAATATCAAGCGCAGGTATTTTATTCTGTTCAACAATATAATGCTCGAACGTTTGTCCAACCGCAGAACTTTCTGAATGCAATTGGTGCGCTTCCTGAGCTGTTATTTTTTTTTGATCAATAAGTATTTCACTTATACTTTTTTTTAGCATATAGTCTCCATCAATAAGCTTCTTATATTTTAAGAATAGCATGGTCGCAATAATCTTTATAGAATCATACCACTTGCCGTTATAAAATGGGTATGATACCTTATTTATATACCTAGCTATGATAATTAAATGCCGGAGCTACAGCGACATGTTATCTCATAAATTATATATATTTTTATGCATCAGTATAATTATTACATCGGGATGCTTAAAAAAAACCTCACAAGATACACCAAAAAAAAATATAAAAGATATGAATATTGAAGAAGCTCAACATGCACGTGATTATTACCAAAAAACGGGACATCCCGATCTTGTTGCGCGAGCACTCGAACGGATTATAACCCTTTCTTCTGATCACGCAATTTCTGCCGATGCCCTTATCAAATTAGCGGATATTCAGCTAGAAATGAATAAATACGAAGAAGCTCAAAAAAATTATAAAGAATTCAAAACATTATATCCCGGAAATATATTAATCGCGCACGCTGCTTATAAAGAACTTTTAGCCCATCAAAAAGAAATTAAACCGGTATATCGTGACCAACAAAAAACAAGAGAAGTAATCGACTTAGCAGAACTTTTTTTGGAAGAATTTCCTGACGACCACAAAAAAGATGAAGTGATCGGTATTCTTGATGAGTGCTATAAATTGCTTCTCGAGCATGATATTATGATAGTTCAATTTTATATAACAAAATATCATTTAGAAAACAATATCAAATCACTTATTTCAGCAATAAAACGACTGGAATATGTAAAAAAAAGAATCATTCCGCATATATCAAATAAACAGCCTTATGAATCAGCAATATCAACCATCAATGCGATGCTTGATACATATGATGCGCAAAATCCAACACAACAATTACATACCGTTGTTGAACTTGTCGAAAAATCGCTGGCACAACTTTTTGAAAAAATATACGGTCCTCCAACCATAACAACCTATTTAAGCAGTCAATTATAACATGTCACACCAACGTATTCAGCTTGGAAAAAAGGGCGAAGGACTTGTCGCGACGTACCTACAACAACAAGATTTTTCTTCTATTGTCATGAATTTTTCATGCCGCCAGGGAGAAATTGATATTATTGCACATAAAAAAAAACTGATTGCTTTTGTAGAAGTAAAAGTCAGAAATAATCATTATTGCAAT
This sequence comes from Candidatus Babeliaceae bacterium, assembly GCA_041660765.1. Taxonomy (NCBI): domain Bacteria; class Candidatus Babeliae; order Candidatus Babeliales; family Candidatus Babeliaceae; species Candidatus Babeliaceae bacterium. Next base: position 624,147 of record JBAZVR010000001.1, read on the forward strand.
CTTTCAGAAATCATTGTTCCTTCTAAGCAAAAAAAAATTATTACAACAGCGCATCAATATCTCTTAAAGTACGGCTATTCTCCCGATGAACATATTATTAGATTTGATGTTGCATTATTAGAACCATGCGGGGCAGATTATTCTATAACTTACATTCCCAACGCCTTCACCCAGCAAGGATTTTAGACATGATCGTTGCGCGAATTATTACTGGAATTATTATTCTTATACTGCTCTTTTTATTGTTTTTTTATATGCCATATATATCTCTCAACCTATTTTTCATACTGCTATTATTATATATTTTGCGCTTTGAATGGCCTCAATTTAAACAACCGCAACTCACTATTTTCTATCCAGTGGTTCCATTTTGTGCGCTCATATTGCTTAATACGTATCATCGCGATTATCTTCTCCTGCTTTTTACATCACTCTTTATTCATGACAGTTGTGCGTATGCGATAGGCAAGTTATGGGGTCGGCACAAAATTGCTCCCCACATCAGTCCTGGAAAAACTTGGGAGGGGTTCTTGGGAGCAACGGGTATATCATGCGGCGTCACCAAATTCTTGTTCTCTGATTATTCGATTTTTTTAATACTAGCTCTTAATATATGTGCCCTTGCAGGAGATTTATTTGAATCATGGCTTAAGAGAAAAGTGCATCTTAAAGATTCTGGGACTCTGCTTCCTGGACATGGAGGCATTTTAGATAGATTTGATAGCATCATGTTTGGAGCATTTTTTCTTATAATTATCACATTTTTTCAATACTATGGTAGTATAATAAAACTATGATAAACGAATTACTCTTTTTTTTATATCTTGGAACAGTCGCCATTTTCTTGGCCATTATTAGTTTTTTTGGGGTATCGGCACTCACTGCTTATATGAGCATACTTGCCATTTTTTCCAATATATTTGTCCTAAAACAAATAACATTATTTGGATTCAATGCAACGGCGTCAGATGCCTTAGCCGTTGGTGGAACGATTACCCTGAATATTATTCAGCAAAGATACATGGCAAACAGCGCCCAAAAAGCAATTATAGTCAGTTTTTTATGTTTACTTTTTTATACTATTATTACAAGTTTACATAACATGTATATTCCAACAACGACAGATTGGAGCGCTTTTCATTATCAAGCCATTTTTTCTCCAGCTTGGCGCATCACAACTGCTTCATTATTTGTGTATTATTGCTCTCAACAAATAGATTATTTTATATATCAAAGTCTTACAAAACGCTATAACCACCTATCACCTGTAAAAAAAAGTTTTGTTTCATTGAGCATCAGTCAATTAATAGATACCGCTTTATTTACTATATTGGGCCTTTATGGCCTTATCGACCACATCGTATACGTGATTGCTATAAGTTATTTTATAAAAGTCTTAACATTCACCAGCACCTTATGCATTCTTCCTTTTTTGATGCACTACATAGAAAGCAAGCATGACGTTTTTTGAAATAATTCATACATCAAAAAAATCACGTGCCCGAGTTGGCCGTATCCATACACCGCATGGCATAATTGAAACACCAAATTTTGTTCCTGTTGGAACACATGCAGCACTTAAAGCTATTGAAACAACTCAAGCAAATGATCTTGGCATAGATCTTATGTTTTGCAATACATATCATCTTCTTGTTCATCCGGGCACAGAAGTTGTTGCAGCAGCTGGTGGATTACACCGCTTTATGAATAGAAAAGGGGCTCTGATAACAGATTCGGGCGGTTTTCAAGTTTTTAGCCTTGCATATGGTGGAGTTGCGCAAGAGCTTAAAAGTAAAGGCACCAAAAAACATGAAGGTTCTGTCATAAAAATTTCTGAAGAAGGCGTGCTATTTAGATCATATAGAGACGGAACGCCAATTTTGTTAACACCAGAATCATCTATTCAAGCACAAAAACAATTAGGTGCTGATATTATTATACCGCTTGATGAATTACCGCCGTATCATATTAATCAAGAAAAATTAAAAAAATCATTTGATCGTACGCATCGATGGGAAAAACGCTCACTCGATGAACACTTACAGCATACAAATAATCAAGCAATATACGCCGTTATTCATGGCGGTATTGATAACGAATTAAGAAAAAAAAGTGCGTTAATCCTACAAAATTTACCTTTCAATGGTTTTGCAATAGGCGGAAGCCTTGGAAAAACGAGGGATGAAATGTTTCTCATGCTTAACGACCTTATGCCACATATGCGACCTGAAGCCCCTTGCCATCTTTTGGGCATTGGCGACTTAGAATCATTAGAAACGGGAATTCGTCACGGAATTGATACTTTTGACAGTTCTCATCCAACAAAATGTGCCCGACATGGCTTATTATTCACCTCTCGCGGCATGGTAAAAATTGCTCAGGGAATATACAAAACAGACATGCGCCCCGTGGACGAACAATGCACCTGCATACTATGCACACACTACACGGCTGCCTATCTACACCATCTTTTTAAATCGCACGAAATGACTGGAATGATACTCGCATCAATCCATAACATAACGTATATGATAAAGCTTATGAAACACTACCGACAAGCAATTTTAAATGATGCTTTATAAGTTATTCTTTTCAGGATCAAATAATACTGCCAAAAAATCCAACATATCGTATATTTTATTAAAAGAGATAATGTAGTTGCTCATATTAATACGCTTTGATTCAGGCAACAATTTTGAGTGAGCGATAGTCATCAAAAAACCAGGTTCTATTGTATTAACAATTTTATTATTCTGCGAGCTAGAAATAACTTTGCCCAATAAATTGTCTGATAATGGACTAAGCGTAGTTGATATTTTGCGCAATGTTTGGGCAATGCATTTTTTTTTAGCCACATTTTGGCTATTTTTTATGCAATCAAACATATTTTGCAGGTCATGCATATTTTTAACAAAAGCATTTTTAAAATAAGGAACAAGATTTTCTACAGCAAAAGCTATCTGTGCACCATCTTTAAGAGATTCCGAAAAAAGAACAACCTTTGGCCGATAATCATTAGGAAAAAGGCCCGTTAATGAGCCCGATACTCCCGCAACTGTTGCCATCGTTGAAGCAACCGGACCGGTATATATTTGTTGCAATAAACATAATAAAATAATAGATGTACTAGTATGTATCAAAAATTTCATTATACATCCCCTGCTACAATCATGTCGTCGACTATATCAATAAAATGCAATATTTGCTCTAGAACATTAATCACAGAAATAAGCTCATGTTTGAGCTGAGGCTCATTGATAATATCCAAGGCATCAAAAACAATACCCTGCTTTATAACACCCTGAGACACATAACCAAGAAAAATATCATTAATAAATGGCTTTAAAATCATTTTCATTTCACTAATACCCCTTTTTATACAAGAAGTATGATCGAGACATCCAAGGCTTCTGCATATTGCGGCATTAGGGGAATTACCTCTAAGTGCTTCATTACTTGCCTTATTACACGACATTATTTTTGGCATATTTTGCACCGCCTCCACAGCATTTTGTATATCAGTGCCTATAACATCAATATCGCTTAACAAAGCTCCTATTTTTTCCAATGGCCCTAAAATGCTCTCAATGTCTTGCGCACTACTTTCATGCGAACGTCGCAAAAAACTCTCTATTTCGGGAGCATACTCAAGCGCTTGGCCTATTTGACCTGAAAACTCGGGTCGCACCTCACGAACTATCGCTGGGTAAGATCTATGGAGATAGGTTAAATACACAGCTTGTAAAAATACGGGGATTATAAAAAACATCACGCATACTTTAAAAAAAATATTCATAATTATTACGATCTTCCAATAACAAAATTAATCATATTTTTAGCTATTTTTTGAGCACTCTCTATAGGATTCTTAAAATCAAATGAAACTTTAATAGAATGTTTTCTTTTAAAAATATCAGTAAACTCTATAGTCAGAGATGGCATTACACCGTGTACTATTTTACGAGCATCTCCCTTAAATCTTACATGATCAACCCGTATTAATCCCATAAAACTGCTTACTGCATACCCACCAACTTTTTTACCAACTTGAGCAGCATCCTGCAATGCTGTTAAAAATGCATCTGATGCCTTTTGAGCGCCAAGTAATGATTCTCGTTCAATTGTTTTTGCCGCAATATCTATTTTTGTTGGTACCTCTGTCAAACTTTTAGTTATTTCTTGTTTTTCTAACAATGCTTTAAGGGCAACTATCTGAGCACCGATATCAACAGCATGAGAAATTTTTTCTGCAACAGAAAATCCGTCCCATTGTTTTTCTAGGGCACCTATTTTATTGCGTAAATCAGCAGAAGTTTTTTCATCATCCGAATCTGTTGAGCGAGCAAAATTCTTTTGTTTATTTTCAATACTCTTGGCAACATCATCCGCCGCTTCTTTTAATATCACAAGCTCATTTTTTGCAGCATCAAGACGACGATGAGCTGATTGCTCCATATCATTCAAAACACCGTCAATCGTATTTTGTAAAAAAGAGGTAAATTCCTGCTTAAAATCTATGGTCAATGTAAAATTAGGATTACGAGAAAATGGAGCAACTCCCTTAATGGACGCAGAATAAAGATTATTAATCTTACCTTCTGTATTAAAATAAAACTCATGCAAAGACATATGCAATTGGGCTTTACTGTGAAAAACATCACCTAATTCTAGCAACCCATCAAGATATATTTCACCATTAAGTCTTGGCGGCATTGGTAAATTAATGATTAATGTCGGTCCTGCATTCTTATTTTTTGCTCGATCAGTACCCGTAATACGCAATGGCCCCCATATGATAGGGGTGCAGACGCCACGAGCTATAATACCAGTCTGACTAATCGAACATTGCCCCTCCGCTACAATGTCAAAAATTTTCATAGTCGCCGCTATATTAAGACCCGGCGAAAACGTTAATTCTCCAATAGTTACATCTTTTTGCACAAGGTATACAGTCAGGTCATTCATTTCAACAACTGGTATATTTTTATCATCAATACGACGACCAAACATATCAAAACCAAGATCTATAAGATCTTTTAACGATAATTCATTTAATTTACCTGCAAGCATAATATCTTCACTGTTTGTTGCAGAAAAATTACCCGCAAGAGAAACGCTTTTCTTTCCAATAGATAAAGTCGCCGCCATACCAAATGAATCTGGCAGCCCGGACTCAAAAAAAACTTTATAATTAATACCAGCCTCAACCGCAACATCTTTTAATGAAATATTTTTAATACCTAATGGATCATTCCATCGGCCTTGCATAGTACCAGAAATCACGGCCGTTTCATCGCTAACATCAATTTTTGCTGTGCCGACAATACTTTCATCTTTTGGAGTTGGCTTTACGGTGATCGCGCCCTTAAGCGTAGCCTTTGGCGGAATGCCTCCAATTTGCAACAATAAGGAATCGAGTAATAATTGATCTTTTTTAAAGCTAATATTTACAGGAATTTGCACAGTCAATACTGATTTCAATGGATCAAGTGGAACAGATAGCATCATGCGCAGGTGCGCGTTTTCAGAACCATGAATAATGTGATTTATAGGAGAAAGTAGGCCTTTAAGCGTAACATCACCGTATAGATTTATACCGTGCTTAAATAACAATTGCCGTTGGGTATCACTATAATCAGCAGTCGATATAACAACACGAACATCCTTACAAATAACATCCTCAAATAAGGTGTTTTTTAATGGGGGAATCACCTGAGCAATTGTTTTATCTGCCGGCAAAAACGCCTCAAAAACAATAATACTATTTCCCGCTTGATCATGTCTAAAATTAACCTGGCCACCCACAGATGCACCAAAAAAATCGACTTGTGCTTTAATTTTAACTTCGGCTTCTGAAATTTTTTGTGCATTATTCAATGAAAAGGAAAGAACTGAAGAGGAAAGTTTAACTTTCGCTAAAGGAGTGAGCGTCAACGGCGGTATCAGAGTGCTCATAAAAACGCTCGGCACTGAAAGCGCAACCGTATACTTATTTTTTTCAATAGAAATACTTATCTTTGTTTGAATTTTTCCAATTTCGGTATCAGCGCTCACAATGACTGGTTTATCTTGTTCTAAGTCTATATTTACACTGTTCAAAGCGCACAATACTCCAGGAATAATCTCTAAAAAGACGCTTTCGCTAAAAGTTATACCCAGTTTCATTTTTGAAACATTAAAAGGCTTGCCCTCAATAAGCTTACTTTCAGTTTCTAGCTCTTTGATTCCCGCATGAAATTTTTTTCCAAACAATATTCCCTGTAACACATATGAAAAAGTGCCGTCAATAAGCAGCATTTTACCTTCAGAAAACTCCAAAGGGCCAAGTGCTATATTTTTTGAAATGGAAGGCAAATACGCCATCAATCCAGGATGTGGTTCCAAAACAGGCATCATTTCTACAGAACCTATATGGGGAATTGTTACAACGAGTGAATGTGGTTTAATTCCCGGAGATGCAACGACAACAGTCTCCTCCTCAAATTGTATATCGGATGAAGCTTGAATAGCACACATTACAGTAAGAGATACAATAAAAAGAAGATTATTTTTTACAACCATGAGATTTTTTCTTTCATTATTGCCATTCATAAGGTAACATACATAATGTTAATTATGCGCTTGCATAAAAAGCCCTGTAAAGAGATTTTAAAAATGAAATATATTACATCGCGCTACAATCCAATTATTAAAAAAATCATTGAACTTAAAACTGCAAAAAAAAGATTAGAATATGGTCTATTCATTGCTGAAGGGTATAGAACAATCACCACATTCTTGCATCATGGTTATCAGCTTGATGCAGCATTTACCACCCAAAAAGGACATTCTATACTTCAATCTCATATACAAAATAATGAAATAATATTACTCGATGACCACACCATGGGGCTTATAAGTTCATCCACAACTCCCAGCGGAATGCTCGCCTTATTTAAAATTCCAAAAACACCGGAACCACACCTATTAACACCAGGCATAGTTTTGGCCCAAATTCAAGACCCAGGTAATATGGGTACTATAATTCGTACTGCTGCGGCATTGGCAGTTCCCAGCATCGTCATTGTAGAAGGATGCGACCCATGGAACCCAAAAGTAGTACAAGCAACAGCAGGATCGCTTGCCCTCGTCACTGTTTTTTCTTGGACATGGCAACAATTGTTAGACTATAAAAAAAATATCCCACTGTGCGCACTTACCGTGAGCGATGGGCAACCACCACAAAAATATAATCTTAAAGAACAGCTCTTTGTTGTTGGCAACGAAGCGCACGGACTTCCAGAAGAATGGCAACAACAATGTGATCATTTTTTAACACTGCCTATGCCCGGAAATACCGAAAGTCTTAATGCCGCAATAGCCGCTGCTATAACACTTTATATAACTTACCAACCATTATCCTAGGATTTTATCATGCCAGCAACGCATCGACTATCACTTTTTTCTGCAATTCTTATCAATGTAAATATAATGCTGGGATCAGGTATATTTATTAACACGGTTCTTTTAAGTAAAGCGGCAGGAAGTCTTGGAGCTTTAACGTATGTAATTGTCGGAATATTAATGATTCCCTTAATATCAGTAATCGCAGAACTGCTTAAAGATCACCATGGCGGAACATTTTATGAATTTGGAAAAAATATTCATCCATTATTAGGTTTTATCAGTAGCTGGGGATACTTTACAGCAAAATTAGCATCTGCCGCACTTGGAATACATATCTTTGTCACACTTATACAAAAAATTTCTCCAACGTTATCAATAATCAATCCGCTCATTATAGACAGTGTTATTATTTTATTTTTTTCATTTCTTAATATGCTTAATGTAAGAACAGGCAGATCTATTCAATATGTTTTTATTATCCTCAAAGCGTTGCCCATTTTATTCGTTATTCTGACAGCTCTTTTTTATGGAACTCTTCATAATTTTTCATATCAAACATTTTTATGGCAAGGCATCCCCGGCACACTTCCCTTTGTATTATTTGCATTTGCAGGATTTGAAGCAAGTTGTTCGCTCAGTAGATCAATTGATAATCCCGAAAAAAATGCCCCTAGAGCCATTTTTATATCATTTTTTATCGTACTTATTGCTATGATCATGTACCAGATAAGTTTCTTTTCTATTCTAGGAAGCTATTTACAAGAATTATCTAGTTTTCGTGAGGCTTTTCCGGCAATAAGCCAAAAAATATTCTCTCATATCATATGGCAAAAATATGCAAATGCCGTAACCCTTTCTGGAATCGCAACCTCTTCCTTAGGTGCCAGCTACGGAATTTTATTCAGTAACAGTTGGAACCTGTTCACCCTAGCACAACACGGACACACCATTGCTCAAAACAAACTTATAACTCTTAATAAGCATCATATGCCTTACATATGCATTCTCATAGAAGCACTATTTGCTCTTGGTTATGTATGGTTTTTCAAAGGCGAACAAGTGCCACTCCAGCAAATAAGCGCACTTGGCTCAACACTTGCATATACAATTAGCGTGTGCGCATTTACAATATCCGCATTTTATGTGTATAAAAACAAACGCATACTTGCATGCGCAGGCATACTCACCTGTTTACTTTTATTACTCGCAACAGCGCGCAACGCATTACTTTTTGGAATATACGCGTATGCATTGTACAGCACTATTATTCTCATAGGTCTTGTCATGTATTTTATAACGGCATCAATTCGCGATTAAGTATAAAAACATATCACCTATTTTTCTTATTACTGTAGACAAAAAACGCATAAAAACATATGCTAAACTGTAATTTAAAAAAATAAGAAACATAGGAAAACATCATGAGAAAAATTTTTTTTTTAATAGTGTGCATTCAATTTTTATATATCAATGCTCAAATAACTAATCATTTTGATCGTTTTGAAAATAATACAGCAAAAACAGCGTCTCATCACTTAATAACAGCTTTCAAAGCCGCTCAAGAAAAAAAAATCCCAGAACATATTATAGTAAATTTTATAGATAAAATTCTTTACGATACAGCCATAAAACGAAAAATAAGACTCTTAATTGCGTTAGAAATTTTTAATGCAGAAGAATTCAAAATTAAAAAACCAGAAGTTACGTTAAAATTTCAACACGGGCCAATTCAACACAGCCTCATCAGAAAAATAGTGCAAATACCAGAATTTAATCAACAAAAGCCAACGCTTATAGAACTAGCTTTAGCTAACAACTACAAAGAAACAATCATCTTTCTGCTTCATTATGATCAATATCAATTAGAAGGCTTATTTGGTGCAATTACAAGAAAAAGCATAAAAGATATACAAGATATTTATCTCCATCTCGATGAAGGCATGATCAATCGAAAAAGCACCGGTATACATCCAGGGGCCACTCCTGTATATCATGCGATAAGCGAACGGAATTACGGTGCACTCACTTTCTTTCTTACAAAAAAAGCAGATACCGCTATTATGTGTGATCAAAAAGAACAACAATTTACACCACTCATGCTTGCTGTACATAATAAAGACAGCAAAGCAGTAAAGATATTATTACAGCACAATGTTTCCATAAACCATACCAACAATAATGGCGCAACCGCATTAATGATAGGAGCAGCATATGCTCCTGCAAACATTATAAAAATGCTCGTCAAAGCTGGTGCTTTTATAGATAAACAAGACAATAAAGGCAATACTGCGATTATGTACGCATGCGCAAGTAAAAACAAAGAAACAGCTCGTGAACTTTTAAAAACTGGTGCAAATCTCAGGATAGCAAATAATGGAAAACTTGGACCACTTTCATGCGCAGTTGACAGAGATGGGGACAATCAAGAAATTATTTCATTATTATTGCAACATTCAGCACAATTAACTCGTGATGACAAGCAATATTCTATGTTACCGGCTATTCACAAAAAAAACACGGTTTTGCTGAAATATTTATTATCTGACGGTATTAATCCTAATTATCAAGTAGGTCGACTAGAACAAACATATCTTATGCTTGCTGCGCATAAAGGCGATCAAAAAATAGTAGAATATCTTCTGAGAAATGGGGCCGATGTTACTATCAAAGACAAAAATGGAAACACTGCGCTGCAATATGCAAAAAATCATGAAATCAAACAAAGACTACACAGCCTCCTACAAGATACACTTGAACAAAAAACAAACCAAAAACGCATACGAATTGCCGTATAATTTAGTTACAAATCAGTAAAAATATACGTTTGTTTATTTAAAAACATTAGACATTTTATTATCAATATATTACAATGTGTCAGCATTTGTAATATATTGATCCAAAAGGCACAACACATATGAACCTCATAAAAATTTACGCATTTTTTTTATTATCTATAACATCATATAATTTTGGAATGACGGGGAATATTAACACCTCATCAAGCTTAACCGTATTGTCGGAAAAAGAATCAGAAAAATTATTCACGCGATTAAATTCTTCGCTTCCTCAATCATCACAAAATATAAAGCCCCTTGGGGAAATATCATTGGCACGCAAATATTTAAAAGAGCCTTTCAATGCCACAAAAAAACAAAAAAGAAATTATTATTATGCGATAAAAAAAACTTACTGCAACCATCCAGATTGCAAAGAAAAAGGCGATAATGTATACATAGGACACTCAAAGCGTTATAAGCATTACAAAGCTCAACACCCAACAAGCTCAATGTTTTATTGTTATGCATTCAACTGTCCATTTAAGACCGACACGCGCTATAATATGGCTAGCCATACAAGAATTTATCACAAAAATATATAATTATTGAACCACTTTAAAATAAATAAATATAGCGACCAGCGTCATGTCTTTGTATCAAACTAGTTTGAACAAACAACAAGCCAAAAAGGCACAACACATATGAACTTCATAAAAATTTACGCATTTTTTTTATTATCTATAACATCATATAATTTTGGAATGACGGGGAATATTAACACCCCATCAAGCTTAACCGTATTGTCAGAAAAAGAATCAGAAAAATTATTCACGCAATTAAATTCTTCGTTTCCTCAATTATCACAAAATATAAAAGAACTTGAAGAAATAATATCATTGCCACGCGAATATTTAAAAGAATTCTTCAATGATGAAGCAAATCCGATAAGAGAGGCAAGATGGTATTATTTTAGGGAAAAAGAATTCTACTGCAACGATCCAAATTGCGAAAAAAAAGACCCTGTATACATAGGGTACGCAAATTATTATAAACATCTTAATAGTCAACATCGAGACAGGACAACGTTTTATTGTACTGCATTCGGTTGCTCATTTAGCGCACAAACAGCTCAACGTGTATCTAAACACGGCAGAATACATCTGAATAAAAAACAAACCAAAAGAGTAAAACACATATGAACTTCATAAAAATTTACGCATTTTTTTTATTATCTATAACATCATATAATTTTGGAATGACGGGGAATATTAACACCCCATCAAGCTTAACCGTATTGTCGGAAAAAGAATCAGAAAAATTATTCACAAGATTAAATTCTTCGCTTCCTCAATCATCACAAAAAACTAAAAAAGCGAAACTGGTGTATCATTTTTATAATTATGCTAAAACATTCTACTGCAACCATCCAGATTGCACAGAAAAAGGCAATAATGCAGCATATACAGGACACAAACAATATTATAGCCATTTTAAGGATGAACATCCAAATAGCCCAGTGCGCTACTGTACTGTATTAAACTGCTCAGTTAGCACACAAACAGCTCAACAGATGTCTGGTCACACAAGAGAAAAACACAAAAACATATAATTATTGAGCGAGTTCACGCACTTTAAAAATAAGCAGAGAGATAGCGGCCGGCGTCATGCCTTGTATTAAACTAGCCTGAGCGATAGTTTGCGGTTTGTATTTCATCAATTTTTGCTGCAACTCTTTAGATAGTCCCGGAATATCAATATAATTAAAAGAATCAGCAATATAAAGATCTTGATACTGCCGCGTTTTTTCGACTTCTCGTTCTTCGCGCTTAAGATAAGGCTCATACAACAACTCTGCATAAATAGACAAAACGGCGCGATACGAAAGCGGTTTATGATAATATTGTTGTATTTTTTCATACACCGCTTCTGTTTCACCGGCACTAATAAGATGCATTATTTCTATACGATGATTTTTTTGCAACAATACAACTGCAGAACATATGTCAGCCTGCTCATCAGTAATAGCCCGATACAGCGGCTCTTGAATAAGACCATACTCAAACGCCATTTTTCCAAGTCTTGAAAAAACATTATCCTGCCGCAATAATAGTCTACGCTCAGCTCGTGAGGTAAACATGCGATACGGCTCATCAACTCCAAGACTGACTAAATCATCAATCATAATACCTATATAACCCGTATTCCTATCTATAATAAAATCAGGTAAACCCTTTATACGGGCAGCGGCATTAATTCCTGCTATAATACCCTGACCAGCTGCTTCTTCATAACCGGTCGTTCCATTTATTTGTCCTGCTAAAAAAAGCCCTGAAACTGTTTTTGCTTCAAGCGTATGTAAAAGTTGATTGGGAGCAACAAAATCATATTCGATAGCATAGCCTGGTCGAGTGATAACCGCATTTTCAAAACCAGCTATAGACTGTATAAATTCCCTCTGTATAGGCAACGGGAGTGACGTCGAAAGCCCATTCGGATACATTTCATCCGAAGACGCACTCTCTGGTTCAACAAAGACATGATGGGATGTTTTATCGGCAAAACGAGAAATTTTATCTTCAATAGAAGGACAATAGCGAGGCGCTTTTCCAGTTATAGTTCCTGTAAAAATAGGTGATTGCTCGAAATTTTCCTGTATAATCGCATGCGTTCTTTCATTGGTATGTGTGACATAACAAGAAATTTTATGTTCTACCTTCTGCGGATAAAATCCAAAAAGATACTCAAGCTCATCAGAGCCCTGTTCTTCCATAACAGAAAAGTTGAGACTACTTTTTAAAAGACGCGGAGGAGTACCGGTTTTAAGACGCCCCATTTTTAGGCCAAGCTTTTTTAAAGAGTGCGACAGACCCGTAGAAGCCTCTTCACCCTGACGCCCAGACGTATAGTTAACTTGACCAACGTGAACAAGTCCATTTAAAAAGGTTCCCGTTGTCACGACAACAGAACTTGCATAATAAATATCGCCCTCGCGCGTTCTAACGCCTCGGACAATATTATCTTCAACCAACAGCTCTTCAACCATACCGGTACAAAGAGTTAAATTTTCTGTTTTTTCTAAAAATTGTTTACTTGCTTTATTATAAGCGTGCTTATCGATTTGAAGGCGCAAACCATGAACGGCTGGACCCTTTTTTGTGTTAAGCATACGCACTTGGAGATATGTTTGAGCGCATAATTGCGGCATAAGACCGCCTAAAGCGCTGATTTCGAATACAATATGTCCCTTGCCAATTCCACCAACAGCGGGATTGCAGGGCATAAGACCTGTCCGATCAATATTGAGAGTAAGAAGCAATGTTCTACAACCCATACGAGCAGCGGCATAAGCAGCTTCTATTCCAGCATGCCCTGCACCTATAACAATAACATCAAACGCATTCCAAGATTTGTTACTCAAGATATATACTCAATTTAATAATTAATGAGACATTATTATATCGATTAAGTATACGTATAATTACGAAAAATTACTAGAACCAACCACCATTTCCCCTGCTAACATCACAGTAGAAATACTATATTCTTGTGTTAAAAACAAGACGCAATCCGTTGACGCCCTTTTTAGTAACTTCAACTTGCACTTCTTGCGGAAGCTCTGCTAAATGCTTTTTAAGCGCCATGCCTATCGTAAGAGCATTCTTCTCATTTTGCAATTGACGAAGCGTCGCACACAATTTTGCATATTTAGGATTAGTCTTAAGTAATTCAATAATACGTTCAACAGCCCTCGCCCACTTAAGCGAATGATCCTTGGTGTTTTCTGTTATACACATAAACGCTAAAAAGATTGCTATGGCTTTTTTTTCATTTTCTTCTAACTCTTGAGCCTCAGATGCTGCAGACATTGCAAAAACACGAGTTGGCACCATCACAGGATGAACTAGAGCTAAGGCGAGAACAAGCCCTCGAAAATGCTTTAAATTATATAAAAATTTCATAATTATTTCCCTTGTCTTATAACAGGTTAATTTCATATAAAAGTATATGTTAATATATATCTCAGTATACCCTATCAATCAAATAAGTCAAAGGGGGGTGCTTGGCATAGCCCAATTGATCGATCTAGAGAGCATATAGATATAATTAAATCTAGGGGTATTTTTACTTCAAATAGAATTTATTATCGAGCAATAATCAAAAGTTTTATAAAAAGCTTATTTTTAATATAATAAATTAATTAATGCGCTCAATATCGGTTTTTTACCATAGGTATACGTACATGCTGTATTATTCTTCATTATTTCTTAAACATTATATTAATTGTTTTAACGTTATCCATTATATAAGTTTTAGGTCTATTGCAGGCTTATTAACCGCACTTATTTTATCTATTGCAGGGGGGAATTGGTTTATTTGCTGGTCTAGGCAATACTTTAAAATGCGCGCCAGAGAGCATACCCCAGAAACACATAAAGCAAAAGGGGATATGCCGACCATGGGAGGTATCTTTATTATTGGAATCGTAACCCTTACAACGTTATTATGGTGTAATAGCAGCCATAAAGAGCTGCTCATATTCCTAGGGACATTAATTGGCTTCGGCTTAATAGGCTTCTGGGATGACTGGTCTAAAATCGTCAAAAAAAGAGGCATTTCTGAACGGCACAAGCTGTGCGCGCAAATAGTAATCGCCACCCTTTCTATCTCAAGCTGGCTATGGTTATCTAACCCATCAACAACACTTTCACTCCCATTCTTCAAGAACATATCACCCGATTTAGGGTGTTTTTTCACGCCATGGGCCATTTTAGTGCTCGTCGCCACAAGTAATGCGGTTAATCTGACAGACGGCCTTGATGGCCTTGCTATAGGGTCTTTAATCATGAATTTCGCCACATTTTCTATTATAGCTTACGTTGCGGGCCATGCCACCTTTTCAGCATATCTGGGCATTCCATTCGCCGGAACAGCAGAAATAGCGATCCTAGGGGCAATTTTAGTCGGGGCATCTCTAGGCTTTTTGTGGTACAACACCTATCCAGCTCAAATTTTTATGGGTGACGTGGGCTCTTTGTCGCTAGGAGCAGGATTAGGCCTTATGGCGCTCATGACCAAGCAAGAGTTACTTTTGATCATTTCTGGAGGTCTTTTTGTAGCCGAAACCATATCGGTTATAATTCAAGTAATTACCTATAAATTATGGCGCACGCGATTCTTTAAAATGGCCCCCATGCACCATCATTTTGAACTTATGGGCTGGCAAGAATCAAAAATAACCGTCAGATTTGGCATTATTTCATTTGTTCTTTGCCTATTGACCCTTATAACTCTCAAATTACGCTAAAAACGTAGCTTTTTTATTATTTTAACTTATTATTTATTGAGTAAAAATTATATTCAATAAACATTTTTCACAAGAGATATTCTATGAAAACAAAATTATTTTTTCTCAATATTATTTCTATAGCAAGCCTCTATGCCATGGAAAGCAAGCAAAACAGGGTAACTATTCTCAACGAGACCAATAACACGGCACTTCTTCTGGCAAATAACATGATTAAAGGTCAAATTTCACGCGCTATTAAAAGCGGCTACTTATGTGCATTTGTCGCAAATTATGATGCTACTAGCGACACATCAGTACAATGCATAGTAGATAATAATAAGACAGAATGCACCCTTGCCGACAAACCTCTCACTCATTTATTAATTAGATCATTTGAAGTCGGTGGCAAAAAACAGCACCTCATGTTTGAACGTGATAGTTCACGAGCTGTAGTGACATGGATAAACAACAAATGCACGCACAATGTTTTAGTTTCCAATAAAATAATTGCGAATACAATAGACAAAGACATATGCAGTACGCTTGATTACATAAAGCCCAAAAACATATCTTTTCCTAAGAAGCCTCTTTATACATTTTCTAAAACCGAACACGCCAACCAAGATATACATGTAGCCTTTATCGATGAAAATAATAACACCCTGACTGCCACTCAAAATATTCCGCATAATGCCGAAATTATTGGCCTAACAATCAAAAAAAATCGCACGCTGAAAATATCTAATCTTGCAAAAAAAACAGTAACTATTACTAATGGTTCAGGAAGCCACCTGTTTATATTACCAAAAAACAAAACTTCAGAAAATGCGATACGGATTCTTGCTGGAAAGAAGCATACCTATGAATCACACGAAGGTTCTATAAAACTTTTAGTGAAAGATGTAGTTGTTAAATACACATTTGATTTTGATCACAAGGCGCAAGATACAATTAATTTAATGGCCGGATATTATATAGGATCAACAGAAGACGGCCGTAATTCTTATTATAAGATCTTTAACTTTTAACTTTTTTTACAGATGGGGCGCATAGCCCCATCTGTATATCATTACAAAAGCTCTCTAAGCTTAATAAGCTTACGTTGTAAATCAATAATCTGTTGTTCAATACGCGCTGCCAAATCTTGGCCACAATCTTCTACGTCACTATTGTCATTATTTTCAGATACTTTTGCTTCCTGATCCATATTGGTTATTTGAGACGCAATAATGTCCGACGTCACCGCTTTTTTACCCTGATCTTTCAAAAACTTTTTGGCGCCCGCAATAGTAAAGCCTTTTTCATACAAAAGCTCTTTGATGAGCGAAAATTTTTTAAGATCCTTTTCATCATAAAAGCGCTGGCCACCTTCTGATCTTTGAGCGCGAAAATGAAACTCCTTCTCCCAAAAGCGCACCACAAATTTTTCGACAGCTAAGAGATCTGCAAGCTCTCCTATGCGAAACTTCCTTTTTTCCATCTTCATAATACTTGCTCCTTACGTTTATCTTTTTGCAAATGCATGGTAGTATTATAGCTTCTTACTATGCCATATATTACATCAACCTAATGCAGATAAGGTATAAAAATCCATGAAATTGCAAGATATTATTCTTTACGTACCGTTAATGATCATAACTTCCTGGGGAATCCAGTATTTTTTTGTTACCCCCATGATCAAAAAACAAGAGGGTGTTACCTTAAAATCCGGACAAAGCTTGATTGCAACTCCCGCTGATCAACTCACCAAACCTCTTCTTCTTGATATAGCATTCGCACAAGAGAGGGGAATGCCTGAGCAAAAAAGCACGGTTACAACGCCTCACGCCACGTATACTTTTTCTACACACGGTGGCTCACTGGTGCACATAGAAAACATACGCACCATTAATCATAAACAAGAAGCGCTCTCGATACTTGATATTACTGATGATCATGAAAAAAAAGCCGGCGGACTTTTTGTAGCACTTACTGAAGCAAGCCCTTATGAATATCAGCTGATACGCAATCAACGCGATGACCATCAAACGACGGTTATATACGAAGCGCAAACTACTGAAGCAA
This sequence comes from Candidatus Babeliaceae bacterium, assembly GCA_041660765.1. Lineage (NCBI taxonomy): Bacteria > Candidatus Babeliae > Candidatus Babeliales > Candidatus Babeliaceae > Candidatus Babeliaceae bacterium. The sequence goes on from JBAZVR010000001.1 coordinate 641,661, forward strand.
CAATTACAAAACAGTTTATTATCGATGACCATACTCATGTGATTGATACAACAATTACCATAGAGCCACGTGGTCAAAAAACAGTGCTACCGCGTATTTTTCTACCAGGGCCTCTTGTTCCTGCGCTAGGCGCCCAACAAAACAATATGGCCCTCGCATTTACCGATAAAAACGTTATAGAAAAAATAAAACCTGCTGATGTTATCAATAAAATATGGGTTCAGCCAACACTTTTTGGTGCAGAAAATAGATACTTTGTTAATGCATTAATTACCGACAATCAAAAGTTCACACAACGCGCCTATTATAAAATCATCAATAACGAAGTAACAACTATCTTGGAAGGTCCAGCGATCACCGAGAAAAAAACATGGACCATGTCATTTTATTGCGGACCAAAAGATAATTCGAGCATGGTTGCAGCTGATCCTCGCCTTGAAGAAACCTTGGAATATGGCTGGTTTGGGCCACTTTCAAAAATGCTTCTTGGGCTTTTGAATTTACTCTATTCATATGTGCATAACTATGGCTGGGCAATTGTCATCATGACCATCTTGATGAATTTACTCACTTATCCGCTCACTGTAAAAAGCTCTTCAAACATTAATAAACACGCCGAATATGCTAGAAAAAAACAATATTTAGAGCAAAAATATAAACATGACAGAGAATTACTCGCTCATGAACAAGCAGAGCTCGCGACAAAGTATGGTCCAAAAGCTGGCGACATGCTCGGATGTCTGCCCTATCTCATTCTCATTCCCGTTTTTATGGCACTTAATAAAGTTTTAAATAATTCGATAGATCTGTACCATGCGCCATTTATTGGCTGGATTACCGATCTTTCGGTTAAAGACCCTTATTATGTTTTACCTACTATTATGGGTTTAGGGATTTTGCTACAAGGCGCTCAAGGAACCAATCACGATCCACGTCAATATGTTCTAAAAATATTTATAGCGTTGGTAGTTGTTGGTATTATGGGTAATTTTTCTGCGGGATTAACCCTTTTCTTGTGTACCAAAACAATATGCGACTTTATACAAAATAAACTTCAAAAATAGTAACCCTAAAAAATCATGAACAATCATACTGATAATGTTCCAAGTTTAACCGTATTATTAAGGCAATTACAGCAGGTGCCCTATCTTGCATCAAAAAATTTGTATCGCGTAGCGCATCATTTTTTGATGATGGACAATAACAAGTTGCAACAGTTTTGTGCGGCGCTTACAACCGCAAAAAACAATATTAGCAAATGTACAACCTGCTGGGCGTGGCGCGAAAATGACCGAGCCTGCATGCTCTGCTGCCCTCCACGAGATACGCGTATTATTTGTGTTGTTGAAACTTGGTACGATCTTTTTGCCCTCGAAAAAACAGGTGCGTATAAAGGAACATATCACGTACTTGGCGGCGCAATTTATCCACTAGAAGGCATAGGACCAGAAAATCTCACCATCAGCGCATTGGTACAACGAGCAGCCCAGAATTGCGATGAAATTATTTTGGCCATGAACCAGACACCTGAGGGAGAAGCAACAGCATCATTTATTGCGCGAACGCTCCATAATATTCCCGCCAAGATAACCTGTTTGGCGCGAGGCGTGCCTGTCGGCTCCTCACTTGAATTTACCGATAAATTAACCTTACACAAGGCACTTTCCGAGCGGAGATCATTTTAATTATGAAAAAAGAATCACTTTTCAAACAGCGGCAACATGCCCTTATTGAAACAATTAAAAAACAATACCCAGAACAAGGACTCGTCGTTTTATGGGCTGGATTTGAGCGCAGCTCAGAACCATTTACTCAAGAAAGTTCTTTCTATTATATGACCGGCATTAACGAGCCGGGCGTTGTTTTTGTTATGGACATGCATAAAAAAACAATGCTGTTTATACCGCACTACAAACAATCGCGCGCTCAATGGATGGCGCATGCGCTCGAAAAAGACTCAAAAAACCTTCAAACGCATGGTCTTGATGCTATCGAATACCTAGGCCATCCCATTACCGGATACCAGTGTTCGCCCATTATCAAACAACAAGATTATGCTTTTTTTATAGATTTTATAAAGCAACATATTGCCTCACAGCATAAGATATATACACTTAACGTAAACAATCAAAATGCATATATAGAACAGCAATTAACACTTATGCAAGTTGAAGCGCTTGTTCCAGAAATTACTCCCAATCTTGTTGATATTTCGGCATTTATTGCATCAATGCGTCGTAAAAAAACACCCGTAGAGCTTAACGCCCTTCGCAAAGCCATAGAAATTACCGCAATTGCACACCAAGCCGCTGCATATGCCATCGAAGATGGTGCATCAGAGCAAGCAGTTATTGCGGGCATTGATTATATTTTTGCCGAATCCGGTTTTCAAAAAGCCTTCCCTTCTATCGTCGCGAGCGGCAAAAACGGTACGGTTTTGCATTACCACGGCTCTGCAAAAAAAATGCGCGATGGAGAATTGGTGGTCGTTGATATTGGCGCAAAAATAGACGGTTACTGCGCAGATATTAGTAGAACCTACCCCGTTTCTGGTGCGTTTACAGCACGTCAAAAAAAATTATATGACATTGTTTTAGAAACGCATACACTCGTTGCACGCTTAGCAAAACCGGGCATGTGGCTTTCTAACAAAGAAAAGCCGGAGCAATCGCTCTATCACCTAGCGCTCAAAAAATTATCATCATATGGCTATGGTGACTATTTTACCCACGGCATCGGCCACTTTTTGGGTCTTGATGTTCATGATGTTGGTAATTACGCCGATCCGCTACAAGAAGGCGACGTCATCACCATAGAGCCGGGCATTTATATTCCAGAAGAATCAATCGGCATTCGTATTGAAGATGATTATCTTATAACCGCTCTCGGCGCTCAACGCCTGTCGGGACAATTACCACAAGATGTTAATTCAATAGAAAAAATGGTGTCGGAAAAAGATCAAGAAGATGATGAAGATTACGAAGAAGATTATGAAGATAATTAAAACAAGTACAATACTTGCTGTTTTTCTACCACTTGTAATACACAGCATGACGCTCGAAAAAGAGGCAATTTATGCCGCTTTAAGAACAGATAATGTACAAAAGTTTATAGAGGTCTTGGATGCGCATAAAAGCCCAGAAAATTGTGATTATGCCCTGAGAAAAACTATAGATATTATAGAGCATCTCAAAAACAGAGATACGTTCGTCAAAGAAATTTTTTTACGGGGAGCAAACCCTACGTATATCATGTCAGAAACCAACTCTTGCAGACCAGATAGCCATATTTTATCTAGTTACGTAATGCGAGTAAAAGATTATCCAAATATTCTTGAACTTTTTTTGCAACATAAGACAGATATAAATACTCAAGACCCAAACACAGGCAATACCTGCCTTATGTTCGCCGCCAAGTGGAAATATAATGATCTAGGTAAAAAACTGTTAAAATATAAAGCTAATACCGCACTTAAAAACAACAGGAATCAAACAGCGCTTGCCATCGCGCAAGAGAACAAAAACGAACAACTTGCTGATTTGATAGCAAAACACGAACAGATGTCACATAATCAGGAATAATGATCATGATAAAATTATATAAATATATATATGTTATTGTAGCACTATCAGCAATATCTGCATATGCCATGAGCGATATATATGAATCTCAAGAAGCATTAAAGCAATCTTCAGAAATGAGTCCGGTAGAAATAGTTATTGACGGCAACTCAGAGACTACCACTACTAAAGAATCTCAAGAATATGATTTTCTATCTGAATTTAACGAAAAAAATGATAATTGTACTATTATTTGACCAAGAGATAGTTATCGATTAAAATAATAAAACCACTTGTTTTTAAGCACTTTTTTCAAAATTATCTTTTACTTATAAATTTCAGGGTTTTTTACTATGGATATGAACAAAACATTTTTTTTAAAGACAGCACAAAAAGATCCGCGCTGGCGCTTAATCGATGCAAAAGATCAAGTTGTTGGTCGCTTAGCAACACAAATTGCTGATATTTTACGCGGCAAAGACACAGCACATTATACTCAACATATCGACTCTGGCGACTACGTTGTTGTTATCAACGCCGAAAAAGTTAAATTTACGGGTGATAAACTCGAACAAAAAGAATACGTTTGGTATACCGGCTGGATTGGCGGACAAAAAAGACTTACCGCGCAACAAATGATGGATAAAAAACCTGAAGAAATTCTCTATCATGCGGTCAAAGGAATGCTTGCCTCTACCAAAATGGCACGCTCCCAATTACGCAAATTATTAATTTATAAGGGACCTAATCACCCACATAAAGCTCAAATTATTGGGCATGCTCCAGCTACCAAAGCTGAAAAAGCGGCTTAAAGCTCATATATATAAAAAAGCTCCGGTATATAAAAAACCGGGGCTTTTTTATTGTCTGCAAGACTATTTTTATAGTATACTCATATCATAATATTATTTATCAACTATAAATATTTATAAAATAGGGGCTCTTATGAAATATAAAATTATTTTTACTATAATTACAGTAACATTCCTATCGTTATCCGCAAACAATGGTGCGAATATAACCTCTGCCAATATTGAGACAGAAAATATTGCCAATAAACCTGGTCAAATTGCTCAAACAGCCCAACAACATGAGAGTGAGCACCTTCTCGAAGCTCAGCAATGCCGTCACTGCTCTGAAGAAGAATTTAAAAGCCCTACTGCAGCCGGTTGTTGCGCAATTATTTAATTATCCAACGCGTATTTTGCCGCCCAATTTCATAATTTTATCTTCAAGCTTATTGTAACCTCGGCGCAAATGGTGCACGCCGCTCATCACTGTCTGACCGTGTGCTCCAAGCCCAGCGATAACTAGCGCCGCTGAAGCTCGAATATCGGTTGCAATAACAGAAGCGCCGTAGAGCTCGTCTACGCCCTTTATAACAGCCATCGTTCCGCTCTGCGTAATTTGAGCGCCCATTTTTTGTAATTCTCTAATATGCAATAGTCTATTTTCATATACCGTTTCATGAATAACGCTTTCTCCAGAGGCTCTGCACAACACGGCCATCATTGGCGCCTGAAGATCTGTTGGAAACCCTGGATACGGCATTGTTTTAAAAGAAACGGCACGCGGATTAGCTGTGGCAGAAAAAGATATACCCATTCCGTCAGGCCCAATACCAATAACATGGCCCATTTCATCCAATTTTTCTAATACAAGCTCAAGCATGTCAACATGGATATGGGGAATGGTAACCGACCCGCCCGTCATAGCTACGGCAAGCAATAATGTGCCGGCCTCTAATCGATCTGCCATAATAGCATGTGTTACAGGTTTGAGATCTTCAACTCCTTCTATAACGATAGCTGCTGGTTGAGTAATGGTAATATGTGCCCCCATTTTTCTTAACACAGCAATTAAATCAAAAACTTCCGGCTCCAGCGCAGCATTAATAATGGTTGTCTTACCTGGCGTTAAAGCAGCCGCCATCATAATATTTTCGGTAGCACCTACGCTCGGATATTCCAGCATAAAGCGCTGTGGGGTTAACTTTTCTGCACGTGCATATAAAGCGTCCTGCGTATGCGTAATAACTGCACCCATTTTGGCAAATGCTTTAAGGTGGTAATCGACAGGTCGAGCACCAATAACACACCCACCGGGAAGAGCTATTTCTGCTGCACCATAACGTGCAAGCAACGGCCCCATAACCAAAATAGATGCCCTCATCTTTTTCATAATATCAGCATTGACCGCCTGAGCACATATAGTAGACGTATCAATATCAGCTGTATTGTTTTTTTCATCAAAATAAACAGTAGCGCCAAGATTTTGTAAAAGTGCAATCATTTGATAAACATCATTAGAACATGGCACATTAGTCAAATGCGATTTACCTCTCGTTAAAATAAGTGAGGCCATAATAACAAGTACCGCATTTTTTGCGCCATCAAGTATAATTTCTCCCTGCAATAATGGGGACTGTTCTATAATAATATGATCAGACATATAACTCTTTCCCAAATTATAAAAATAAAAAACATTTTTTACGCTTGTAATTAATGTATAAAAAAACGAGTAAAGAGTATATTTTTTACGATTATCTGATAATAAATTCAGGATAATAATCAATATGCGAAGAGCGATTTTTTATGTTATATAATGCATGAATATTAATTTTTAATCCTTCATTAAATTTTTGTAAAAGTGCTTCTACGCTAAAAAGATTCATGTGATAATTAGGGACGCCTTCTTGAACAACATTCAGAGGTATATTAACCATTTTTGAATCCCTATAACAAAGCCCCCATTGATTTTTAACTGAGCACGCCGCCCACTGCCCTTCCATGTTATTAGGCGCAGAAAATGCAATGCGTGATAGGGATTTTATAACATCCTGCTTACGATACAAAGTCATATCAACATTGTTGGGATAACCCCAATCACAGACAGCCCTATTAAACTTCCAGGTTACCACCTTGCTATCAACGCGTTTATGAGAGGGTATTTTTTGAGCACGGCGCATCGTATAGCAATAATTAAGGTGCAAGCCAAGCCGTAAAAAAAACGCGTACGCACCCGTTTTTTGAAGGTATCGCACACAGTCAGCGCAATCTACATAATCTTTTACAATAATATCATCGACCGCAAACAAGCAGAAACTCGCAGGAGTATTGTTTAATATCTCCATCGTTAATTGCTTAAAATCACCCTTTGGATTAACTGGTGATTGTCTGATAAAAGCAATCTGAGGAAACTCTTTTTTAACAGCATCATATGCAGGAGCAAAATTACTATCAGCTCTATACAACACGGTGCAATAGTTAATATTTTTTACATAATGCGAGGCAGATTCTAAAAATGCGTAGAGTTGCAGGGGGCGGTTATAAGAATAAACCAGGAGCTGAACCTGGTTATTATCTTCTTTACAAGATAAGCCCGTAATTGAGAAAAATAGATAAACAGTAGATAAAAAATATAGTTTTTTCATAATGATTCAAAATAACCCGCCAATGCCTCTTATGTAAAGTTTTTTTATACATTATTTTTTAAAAAAATAAAAAAGTACAAAAAACTATTGAATTCTCTGATCTTTTTTAATTATACTTAAAGTAGACTGTAAGCTTTATAATACAAAGCAAAGTAAATGCTATTAAAAAAGGAGACTCTCAATGGCACGTACAGTAATAAAAAAAACTGCTCATCGCAGAAAAAAAACGGCTACGGCTACTAAGGCCAAGAAGCATGCTCACAAAAAGCATACTACTGCCAAAAAACGAACAAGTACTACTTCCAAAATCAGACACTTTTTTGGCTTGTAAGTAATATTTATATTTTTACCTAACACTAATCGGGTGACAATCCACCCGATTAGTGTTATAGATCTCGTCTTTACATACAAAATTTATTGAAAATGCGCCGTTTTTAGCTATACTGTGTTTAAATAATTTTTTAATTTTTTTTAACACAGTTAGATCTTTTACAAGAGCGCACACATGAAATTAAATAAAAAAACTATTATTACATTATTAATAATAATTACTTTACCACCAAACAACATAAAAGCCGATGCCGCTGATATTTTTATGGGTGTTCTTACGGCGACTACTGGATTTGCCGTTGTTACTGTCGGCTCTATACTAGCCGCTCGCGCAACTAACGGCATAATCGATAGGATGGAAGAAAAATATCCGTCATTTTTTAATCAACAAAATCAACGAGCGTTAGAAAAACAAGAGTATTTAGAACATCGCAAAAAAAAGTTAGTTAAACAATATGCTATTGCAGAACAAAGCATATTAAAGTTAAATGAAGAGCTTGAAAAAAAAGCTGCGGAATGTCAAAAAAATAACATATCTTTTGAATCATCTCCGGAAATTATGGCACTAGCTCAATCATTTCAAGAACAAAAATCAAAAATAGAACAAATAGCACAAGCTATACAAGCACATGATGAAGCATTAGCTAGTGTTGAAAAAGCCATGCAATCCATTAATTCGGCACAGCAACAAGATAAAGCCGAAACAACGATGACCACCGTTACAGGAACATTACAACTGGGAAGCGAAATTTTATTCAAATTACAACAATTAACGAGGCCAACATTATGAAATCTACTTCAAAGGCTTACCTACTTACTGCGTTAATCGTATTTCAATTCGAGAATATACATTCAGGTTCTCATTTCAATAGATTACAACAAAACACAAAAAACTTTTTTTTAAACACAACTATTGGGCAATTGTTTACTGGCACAGCATTCACCATAGGTGTCGGCGGAGCAAGTCTTGTATACGCAACTTCTGTAGCTAAATTTGGTGGATTTTCTCCTGAAGTACAACCAACTATAACCAGCGGTCTCTTTAAAACTATGTTTGGCGTTTGTCTAACCTGGGGCAGCTTTCAATATATGCGCAATTTTTCAAAAGAAGGGCATAGCTGGAAACAAGAGTCTGCTGCTGACATTGCAAAATTGATGAAAATTGATACAGAAATCAATACTGGTTCCGATAAAGAAGAACAGGAATCAGAAATAGAGCAAAAACATAATCCATTTTGCATTGCACGCGAAATAGTCGATAGGACAGGCCAAGATCTAAGTTTTATAATGAGCAATCCGATTCGAAAATCCTTTCTGTTATACGGAGAACCAGGAACCGGAAAAAGTAATGTACCGCTCTTGGTAGGAGGCTTAATATCTGCGCCTGTTTATACTATGGGCGGAGCTCAATTCGTTAAAGAATATGCTGGGCAATCATCATCATTCGTGTATAAAATTCAAGAATATATGAAGAACATTGCGAAGACAGGCACCACGGTATTCACAATAGATGAAATTGATTCAATTTTACCCGCTAGAAACAATAATAATGACAGTGTCTCTAAAGACCAAAATGCCGCAGTCAATGCATTTCTCACCATGCTTGATGACATAAACAAAGTTCCTGAAATTATACTTATAGGCACTTCCAATGATTCTAAAAAAGAAGACGGTTCATTCAAAAAATTAGATTCTGCATATATTAGTCGCACTTCCGAGCAATTTGAAGTCAAAAAGCTAAGCCCGATTACGCGAAAAAAATATTTAGGCTGTTCAGTATTTAACGTTGCTCCTGATGCAACCTCTCATCTTGCAAAAGAAACTGATAATATGAGTTTTCGAGAAATGGATCAGTACATTGCAAAAATTGGCTTACAATTAATTAAAAAAAATGGTCAATCTCACATGTTAGACATGAAACGAAACGGCAAAAAAATATCCCTTGACCTAATAAAGGCACTCGAAGACAAAGAAAAACTAGAAGGCCAAGATTAGTCTTATGACAAAGATACATTTAGTTTTATTGATAATTCTGGCCTGCGGGATGGCGGGGGCGATGGAAGAGGGGCAGGCGCCGGCACCGCACGCGTTGCCGCAAATACAACTTGAAGATGCGATCTATACAGCTATTCAAAAGCAGTCTACTGCAGAGCTTAAAAAAAAGCCGCCATTTGATGTCGCAGCATTTAAAATTCTTAAAGAACAATATCTGCAACAACTAGCTCTTACAGAGGCCAAGAAGAAAAAGAAGCGGGAAAAAAAGCGTACTACGAAAAAAAACGTTATAGCACAAGAGCCGCCCGTAGAGCCAAAAGATCTTTCTGGACGTTGCCGTAAGCCAAAAGACCATGCGGAACAACTCCGTTTTTTAAAATCAATAAAAAAATATGAAGTAATATGCATGGCATTGGCGCGCCATGCCCTATTTTTTACTACGGCACATCACCATTATCCAGAGCTCATTACTACATGGAATTGTTCAATAGAAAATTTTAAGGCAGATTTGCAAATCGCAGAAGACACCAAACCTAATGATGCGCTAAAAAAGTGCCTCAATGATCTAGATGGCTGCCTCTCTGAAGAGTACAAAGTCATCGGAAAAAAGATGAGCGACCTAGGCATGCGATCAACAGAGAGCAACCAATCATATGAATGGATCGACTTTGTGATATCACTCACAGGACTAGTCACTTCTTACAAGAAAATAGTAGCCCCCAAAGAATGCTTATGGAGCGCTTTTTTGGATACAGAAATACAAATGAGCTGGCGCAGTCTCCTACGTCATGCCAGTGTTATTTTTGACAAAAATGTCACCATCGACCTCATGACAGCTGACCAGGATGCCAATCACTCGTGGGTTTATAAAATATGTGATCGCTATGTTGATTCAGACTACGTTAAGCTACAGGATTTTGAAGACAACGATTCTGATCTAGACAAATAAGATAATTCCTGATATAGTATTAAAAGAGTTAAATTTTATAGTTCATCAATTAAAAATTCTAAAAATTCAATGATAAAGCATTCCTTTCGTAAGACTCATACAATGACACTTATCGGTTCCGATGCCAATCTACGAAAAAATGATAACCTTCTTGATACTATATTTGTTCTTTTAAAATGTTTGAATCCCGTGCGGGAGAACTGTTGTTAGTTATAATTATTAATCTATTTTTTAGTGAGTCTAAATAATGAATATTTATGTGGGAAATTTGTCACGCAAAGTTACAGATGAATCTTTGAGAAATGCGTTTGAACAATTTGGGGAAGTTAAAGAAGTAAAAATTATCCGAGATAAATTTACAAATGAAACTAAAGGCTATGCTTTCGTAACAATGTCTAACGACGACGAAGCAAAACAAGCAATGGAACAATTAAACAATCAAGAGTTGGACGGACAACGTCTTCGTGTTAACGAAGCGCTCCCTCAACAAGACCGTCGTGACCGCGGTCCTCGCTCTTCAGGCGGCGGATTCGGTGGCGGCCCACGTTCTGGTGGATTCGGTGGTGGCCCACGCTCAGGCGGATTTGGTGGCGGCCCACGTTCCGGCGGATTCGGTGGTAGCAGTGACAGAGGCGGACGCAGCAGCGGTGGATGGCGCGGCGCTTAATTTCAATTTATAAAAGCAGTCACTGCACAAGATTCAAATAGAAAAAGGGCTTTCCTCACGGAAAGCCCTTTTTCTATACGGTAATATTTTTCTTCTCATGGTTTTTTTCTGCTCATCAGTCGAGCATGATAATCGTTAATTGCCTGTTCATTATTATGGGTCTTTTTAATATTTTTGAGTAATCGTTTAGCCGCCTTAAGACATGTTTTTACTTTAATAAAATGGCGCTTATCGTTAAAATCTATAGGAACAATGACTGCGCCCTGAACAATCATATTCCCAATAACTAAATCATTATGGTCTATTTTTTTCATACTTTTGATATTTTTTGCAATAAGATCAAGCGATGGATATGAAACATATAACATAAGCGCTGTAATCAAATTAATACCGGGAAGCCAGGAAGATCTGACTCCATTTTTTACACAATATTTTTCGCGGAAATTACTCATAATCGGATAACGCGGCTCTGGTGATTCTGGCATTACCTTACAAGACCAACGAGGAATATCGATACCATTTTTTGGTGTATGCATTATAGAAGAATCTCTAAATTGAGCATGGGCGTTATCAAGCACTACATAATCTGCGAGATGACAAAAAGACTCTGTTATGATAAGATCGTGCATGAGAAGTACATCAAAATGCTCACAACGGCTCAACGTTTTAATATCAGGCTCCGATAATGTGTACACGTTCAGCAATACAACATTTTTAAGTTTATTGAGCACAGAATAGTTAATTGTACCTGTTTTATTTCCCACGGTAAGTATAATAAAAACCGATGTGGGGTATTTTTGTGCAAGCTGCACCGAATATTTAATATCATTGGGACAAATTTCTAGTAAAGTAAATGGACGAGTATACTGACCCAATAATTTTGTTATCTCTGCTGGTATGTGCTGATCGCGACCATACGAAAAAAAATATACACAGACTACCATATATAATAATTTTATTTTCATGGCTCCCCCTTCTTTATTAAGATAATAAAGATTTTATTGCTAACAAGTAAATAAATTATAGGAAAAAATTATGAATTTTCAGTTAATAAAAAATAGTTACATCTTCAGAATTATGCGCACATTCAAAATATTATGGCCTTTTATCTGGAGAAAAGACACCAAGACGCATTTTGTTACATCCATTTTTATTACCTTTGCTGTTATTGCAGCAAACATAGGAACGTTGCTCGCGCTTAAACATATTATTGATCTTTTTTCGGAATCTGTGGCAACTCCGCAATCATACATACTCATACTACTCACGACATACGCACTATTATGGGTATTAGGTCATATCGGCAATGAAATTCGTTCATATATTGTTGTCCAGGCACTTGAAAGATCAATAAATCATTTTGGGCTTAATGTTTTCGACCACTTATTACGGCTCTCATCACGCTTTCACAGTCAGCGACAAACGGGAGAAATAACCCATGCTATAGAAAAAGCTCAACGCAGCTTTGACGATATTTTTTGGGGATTTTTTTTATTTATGTTACCCACCCTTTCAGAAATCATCTGTGCGCTTATAGTACTATGGTATTTTTACGGATTTTTATATAGTGCTCTTTTAATAATTATTTTATTAGGCTATATGCTCCTCACTATGTTTGGTATGAAATGGTCAGGGCACGCACAAGACACCTATATCAAAAAAAGCACACAAGTTGCCGGACGTATTGTTGATAGCTTGCTTAACTTTGAAACTATTAAAATTTTTAACAATGAGCAGTTTGAGCATACGGAGTGTACACATCTTATAGAAAAAAAAGAAGCGGCTGCGCATAAAAAAAATTTTACGGCCACCGTTATTGCGATTATACAGGAGACAATAATTGGATTGGGCATTTTTATTGTTACCGCCATAACAGGCATACTGGTGATACAAAAAAAACTAACTCCCGGAGATTTTATTTTAATCAATACGTACCTTATACAATTTGCAACGCCCCTCAACTATCTAAGCTATATCATACAACAGATGCATAGAGGGCTCAGAGATATACAACAGGTTCTGAGTCTATTACATTTCAAGCCAGAAATTACTGACGCTCCTCATGCTCTTAATTTTGATACTATTGATATGTCCAATGCCGAAGTGCGTTTTAACAACGTCAGCTTTATTTATTCTGATCGCGACATTCTTAACAATATTTCTTTAACTATACCCGCTGGAACAACTACCGCTTTTGTTGGATCAACTGGCGCCGGTAAATCAACCATATTTAGATTATTATTCAGATTTTATGACGTTACCCAGGGCTCCATTACTATTAATGGCCATGATATTCGCTCGGTCACGCAAGCATCACTCCATACGCTCATCGGTGTTGTGCCACAAGATACCGTACTCTTTAACAATACTATCGCGTACAATATTGCATATGGCAATCCTCTGGCAACACAAGAAGAGATTGAACGAGCTGCACACTTAGCCCATCTGGACAGTTCTCTCAAAACAATGGCTGAAGGCTATAACACAAAAGTTGGAGAACGAGGACTCAGATTATCAGGTGGAGAAAAACAACGGATTGCAATCGCTCGAGTAATTTTAAAAAACCCAAAGATTCTTATTTTTGATGAAGCAACATCAGCACTTGATACAAAAACAGAAAAGAGCATTCAAGCAAATCTTGATGAGATTTCTAAAAATAGAACGACTATTATTATCGCGCACCGGTTATCTACAATAACACATGCAGATCAAATCATTGTACTTGATAAAGGGACCATTGCAGAACGCGGAACGCACCAAGAGTTGATCGAGCGTCACGGCTTATACTATGATTTATGGCACAAGCAACAGGCAAATAATAATTAAACCGGCATGGTTCGATTCGATAGGATCGATGTATCGAAGGGACACATGTAAAGGGTCTCATTATGAACATAACTTTTTTAGGTACACGCGGATACATAAAATCAAGAACACAGCGGCATTATCGTCATACATCAACACTTATTAGTCACAATGACCATCATATTATGATCGACTGTGGTATCGATTGGGCAGAAAAAGTATGTGACATCAAACCCGATGCCATTATTATTACTCATGCTCATCCAGATCATGCATGGGGACTTAAGCATGGGTCGCCCTGTCCTGTATATGCCACGCAAGAAAGCTGGCATATTATGCAACAATTTGAAATACCACAAGTGCTTCGACACATCATAACTCCCAGAACTTCTTATACACTTCATAATGTTATTATCGAAGCTTTTTCCGTCGTGCATTCAATTCGTGCACCGGCCGTTGGTTATCGCATTACCATCGGCACAACAACTATATTTTGCGTCCATGATATTGTGTATATCGAACAACGTGCAGAAGCATTGACGGGAGTGAGTTTATATATTGGTGATGGCGCATCGCTCACGCATCCTATTATCAGAAAAAAAGATGGGATGCTATTTGGACATTCACCTATCAGCACACAATTAACATGGTGTCGTAAAGAAGGAGTGCCGCAGGCAATTTTTACGCATTGCGGAACACGCATTGTAGAATCTGATGCGCGTGAGGTGAATAAAAAGCTACAAGAGCTTGCCAAAAAAAGAGGAGTGCAGGCATCAATCGCGTATGATGGCTTACAACTGAGCATAGACTAACAAATCTGCATCCAACTGCCTGAGCGCGGGCATAAAGTTGCTCGCTACTTCTAATTGTTTAACAAAGTCGTTATGCCGGCGCATAAGATCTGGTTTCCATACCTCTATAATTTTTTCTGTTTCTTCTGTCATATTTTTTTCTTTGGTCATATTAATGCGCGCATTCTCACGTTCCGACAACAGCACCGTTGCCAATTTAGTACCTGATAATGCATACAATATATATTGTGTACTAAGAAATTTTTCACCACCTCTATAAACGCTCACATTCTCTCTGCGCGTTTCATAAGCGACAAGCTTGTTATCAGTGTCATAGATGGGCGTATCATGATTTGCTATAATCTGCTCTTCGGTCAACGGTTCTTGCTTCTTGCCCCAACCAAATATCCCGCCACCCCAACACGTAGCAGCAAAAAATACCGCGAGCAATATACCAAAAAATATTAGCTTCACACACCCTCCTCATCACCTATATAATTCGCGACAATAGCAACAAATCATTATGCAATCGCCCTGCCGCCTGCAAAAACTCCTCGCCTTCAAGCGCTTCCCCAGAACCGAAATTACCCGGCTTTTCAAAAAAATCTGCAAAACGTTCTTCCGGAGATTTCGACAGTTCTGCATTCATCCGTTCTCCAAATTTCTGCCAGCCTTTTTGTGACTCTTCATCCCTCTTGGCTTTCTTTTTAGCGTCTTCTTTTAGCGACTGCACAAGGCCCGGATATGATGCCAACACAGTCTCAACAAAATGTCCTGCAAGTTTAAATTCTTCGGCATTGAGGCCTTTATATTTGTTATCTATACTACGATAATCTTCACCTAAAGCAACATATATGGTTATCAACAACTTACCGTACTGATCATAGAATGCATGCTCTCCAACTGAGATCTTAAGTCCACTGGGCAACACCTCTGACGATTCTTTTTTAGTTGTATAACCAACAACTGTATTATCGGTAGCAGAGGCAACCACAGGCGTACCGCCCTTTGCTATAATCTGCTCTTTTGTCAATGACTTTTTCGACCCAAGAGGCCACCAGCCGTGCAAACATGGAGCGGTAAAAATTCCTGATATTAATACACAGAATAGCATTCGCCTAATCATATTCTCTCTCCTGTTTTTTAGTTACAAAACCTGCGCAAGTGCAAGTAGATCACTGTGCAGCTCATCCAAGAATTCAGAAGAATCTTTAGATAAACGATACTCATGCAATTTTTGTCGTGCAATTTCAGCACTTTCTTCCAACCCAGTTTTTACCGTCTCAACAAATTTATCGGCGTCTTCCAATCGCTCTTTTCTTTTTTTATCTTTATCTTGCTGAATTTTTTCTGCACTTTTTGTTAGCTGCTCAGCGCTTTCCTGTACCATTTTTTGTACTTTTCTAGCACGTTCTCGAAAAAATGCCGTTGTTCTCTCAAATTTTTCTTTAGCTTTTTTTTTGGCTTCTGCTAGCGCTTCTAGATCAAGATATCCCTCAAAACCCTCGGGCATAGAAGAATAATTTGGCAAACATACTAGTAATAAAAAAAATAGCATACACTTCATAAACAACTCCTTAATACCCTATCGATAATCACACGATAGAGACAGAAATTGCAAGAAATGCATGCTCTTTAAAAAAGATTTTATAATTTTTTTAAGAAATTTTTTCCTGTAATTTTTCGGCTACAACCTCTTCTATCTTAACAGTGACGCCGGCATGCTTACGTACTTTTTTAACCAGCATCTTAACGTCTCTTACAGAAGACCATTGTGCCTGTGAGCACAATTGCTTATACCTTTCTTTAACATCACAAGATATCAGTTGCTTATCATATACCAAAGATAATACTTGTTGTGCAAACTGCGCATGCTGAGTATCTTTCCCCTTACCATAACAATAATTCAAGAACGTAGCCCATTCATACGTGGAGCGTCGCAACTCATACTGATAGCTATTCAATATTTCTTGTGAAGATAATGGTCGCGCCAAAGATTTAAGACCAGTAATATAATACTCTAAAATATTTTTATACGATGGTTTTGGTTCATATGCATTTGGACACATACGCATATCGATAGCAAGAATATTATCAAAAACATTCTTGGGCACTATCTTATTAAGAACACGCAGATCATACGATCCACATAACAATTGTGCTGATGAACACAATAAAATAACAATATTGCAAGAGAAAATTTTCATATAATTCCACTGGTATATACATATCACATACATTAACAGGGAATAGCGTATCAAAGTTTATTACAATGTAAAATAAAAACAATGCAAAAAGTTACTTTATGATGTTTTTTAAAACGGCTATATTTTTCTTATTGAGCACAATGTGCCGAGATCTCTCAAGCGGATGCCACGTAGCCAATGTTCTCGCACGCGCTTCTTCAAGAATTTGGTCAACACTCATCTGAGAAAAAAAATGTTTAAAAAAGCCATCTGCGCAAAAAGCAAAGCGAATACTTGCTTTTTTATTAGGACATTCATGAATGCATGCGCGTAATAATATAGCAGTAGATTGCATATTATGTGCATGAATAAGAGAAGGCACTAAGACAACAAACGGGAAGACATCAAGCGCATCAATAATTTTTGTCGATTTTTCTAAAAACCACAAATTAACATGGTCTACGCGCCTTGGCGCATCATGGACCTGCACAATAATATCTGCTCGAGAAAGTCCTAAATTTTGTTGCGATATCGCAGAAAGATCTACAATGTCAGACATTTTGCAATAACTTTTATGCTCACCCGTAGAAAATTTGTCATATGCCTGAACAAAATCACCCGCAGAAGAAATAAGTACAATATTTTTAAACATATCATCATGAATAAACGGTGCTATTTCTTTATGCATAGGCGTTCCCAACATGCACACTAAATTAATTTTAAGATGCTTCTGGTAGAGAGCCTCCGCCTCGGCAAGATATAAAGCAACCGTCCCGCCATGGCTATGCCCAACAAGATTTATTTCCGGCTCACAACCATTTTGTATAATACATGCATCGCGGTAGTCAATGAGCGCACAGTATAACTCACACGCAGCGCTCTGACGGCATTTTGCCGTTAAATGCCCCATCCATCCAAAAGCAGCATACTGAAGATCAGCATTGGGCGTATAAAAACGAGCCATATCATCGTAAGCACCAATAATATGATATGCTGCTTTTTTACACTCTTCTTCTGAAAGCAAACCTAAACGATATTCGCTCAAATTTTTCTCTGGAACATGCACAAGCCCCTGAGAAAACATAATTTGCTCTTGCCCATTAAGCGAATCTTCCCTAAATTTTTCACTCAGCTTAAATCCCTTGTGATCAGCACAAAACGCCCCTGAAACAATTTCTTTAAGATTGATCATCTGTAACACAGAAGCAACTGTCCCATGAATAAAAACGGTCAACTGAGGCGTGCTATTCAGCGAAAAAGCTATAAAAAAGAGAAAAAATGCAACAAAAGAATACCTGGAAAAACCCCACATAACTCATCCATTATAAAAAAACTATTTTAATTATATTAATATTTAACAATACCACACATATCTTATTTGTCAATTAATATTAAGTAAAAATTAATAATTTTATACATAAGATATATAGTAAAAATTTTAATAACATAGTATATTTATGAGAAACTTATTCTTCTAACGATTAAAATCAATGCATCCAATAATTCTTCATATTTATGGCCCTTTCTCGATTCACTCTTATGGGTTAGCTATATTTATCGGCTTTTCGCTTTTCTTTTTTTTAACAAAAAGAGCAGCTTTAGAGAAAAAACTGGTAACCGAGGATAGTGCCTATAGCATTGCTCAACACTGCGTTTTTGCCGCGGTGATCATG
The DNA here is from genome assembly GCA_041660765.1 of Candidatus Babeliaceae bacterium. Classification (NCBI taxonomy): domain Bacteria; class Candidatus Babeliae; order Candidatus Babeliales; family Candidatus Babeliaceae; species Candidatus Babeliaceae bacterium. Next base: position 660,050 of record JBAZVR010000001.1, read on the forward strand.
GGGCGACTTGTTCACTTTTTGAGTGAACGAGAAAACTATACCGACTGGTATGACCTGATTAGTTTTTGGGATGGTGGGTTTTCTATACTGGGAGCAATGATAGGCGTATTCGCGTATGCCCCCTTTATTCTACGCATATACCAGGTTCCTTTTTTACGCATGTTTGATACGGGCGCTTTGTATGTTGCACTACTACACGTATGGGGACGCATCGGCTGTTTTTGCGCTGGATGCTGCGGAGGCATTGCGACCAACAGCATCTTGGGGGTTATATATACTAATCCACAGAGCAACGCGCCGCTTCATATAAAAATTCATCCAACTCAGTTATACAGCGCTCTCATTTTTTTTAGTATTTTTATCATTTTAAGATATATCTGCCCACGGTATTGCACAAAACCGGGCCAAATAACGGCCCTCTATCTTATTTTGGCCAGCGCCGAACGCTTTATAATAGATTTTATACGCAATGATCGCATACCCATGGTATTATTTTCATTCCATCAATGGCTTGCTTTAGCGGTCATGGGCATGGCGCTACTCGGGTTCATATACTGCTCATATCAAAAACAACATACAGCCATCTACTCACAATGAATGTTTTTACTCTTATTAAATCTCGCATTTCGATTTTAGATATTGTCAGCGAATATGCCACACTCACACGAGCTGGTTTTTATTGGAAGGGGCGTTGTCCGCTACACCATGAAAAAACCGCTTCATTCACGGTAAGTCCACACAAAGGAATTTATTACTGCTTTGGGTGTCAATCCGGAGGGGATGTTATTGCGTTTATAGCGGCAATTGAAAATTATACACCGTTAGAAGCTGCGCATTACCTTATTGATCGGTATGCCATAGAAATACCCGCAGAAATTTTAACCGAAAAAAGCTTTGGCAACCCTTCCAAAAAAAAATATTTCGAAGCTTACTTACATACGGCTCAATGGTGCAATCAGCAGCTTGTAGCTCATCAGGAAGCCGCCAATTATCTTAATGCGAGAAACATATCGCAAGAAAGCATTAAATATTTTACTCTGGGCTATTTCCCAAGCCAACAATCATTAAAAGGGCTCCTAGCATATTGTTTAGAGCATAATATTCTTGCACAAGATCTTATACAAGCGGGTATCATCACTGAACATAAAAATTCTTTATACTCACCCTTTGAAGAACGAATTATTTTTCCCATAAAAGATAGTAATGGTAGATTTTGTGGATTTGGAGGAAGAACATTCAAAGCTCATGATGATAGAGCAAAATACTATAATTCACCTGATCATGAATATTTTGTAAAAGGCTCTCTGCTGTTTGGGCTTGAAGCAGCAAAAAAAGAAATACAAAAAACCGGCACAGCCTTTGTCGTTGAAGGGTATACCGATTGCATTGCCATGGTACAGGCTGGATTCAAACAAACCGTTGCCACGCTAGGCACTGCATGCACCCAGGAACACCTCAAAATACTCTCAAGACATGCGCTTCATGTTACCTTTATCTATGATGGTGATACAGCAGGTCAAAATGCCATGTTGCGCCTTACGCACCTATGTTGGTCATTTAATATAGAAATTTCGGTTATCGTATTACCCCCGGAAGACGATCCGGCATCATTTCTGGGAAAGCAGGGAGATTTTAATAACCTCATCAACTTAAAGCAAGACATTTTTCATTTTTTTATCGACAAAGAGGGCAGTAGCTTTCCAACACAACCCCTACAAAAACAAATGGGTATCGTACGTCAAATTATTAGCCTTATTGTGGAACTCGATGACCCCTTACGGCAAACGCTTCTTTTTCAACGTGCATCAACCGCTCTGGGGATCCCGATAGATACACTCTATAAACAAGCAAATGGTATAAAAAAAAATACGCTTGAACACAATAAAGACAAAAATAATGATAAAAAAGTTTTATCTGAAATAACAAAATTAGAAAAAAAAATATTTTCTGCTATACTTAATCCATTAACAATAGTACCTCAAGAAGATGAAGAATTTATCATAAAAAGACTGTCACAACCACTCGGAGACCTTCTGCAAAAAGCAAAAGGCTTTGGTATAAACGATAAGCAGGACATGTTTGATCAATTTTTTGACACCCTTACGACCGATGAAAAAAATATCGTAAGCTGCGTACTTATAGAAAGCGGCTATCATGCTCAGAATGATAACTTGGAAGATCTTATACATCAATTTTATAAAAAACAGTGGAAAATGATCGTAAATAATGTCAAGCTTAAATTATCTGAGGCTCATACTATTCATCATGCCGAACTCAATAATACAGTATTAGAAGAATTTCTCATGTTAAAGCAAAAAATGTTACAAAAGGGCCTTATATGATTAAAAAAGTTACAAAAAGTCAACCCCGCAAGGGAAAAATTGCCAAAGGCATTGATCTTAAAGAAGAATTAATTGAGGCTCTTCTTGAAAAGGGCCGCCGCAACAATATTCTCACGCATGAAGAAGTTATGGAGTTCAGCGATCATCACCATCTCACTGAGGCAGAAACAAATGATCTCTTAAAGCTTTTTGATAAAGAAAGCATTGAGCTTGTTATGCATGACGAAATCGAATCTGAAAGTAATGGGCTCGAAGATTTTGAAAAAGAGAACAGTTCGTTAATGCACTTTAAATCTCCGCTTGATAGTTCATTAGAATTTGAAAAAGAAGATGAAGATGAAGACGAAGAAGCTGATGAAGACGATGATGAAATGGATATCGTTAAAGAAAGCTCTGAGTCTCCTTATATGCCAGACGGCGTAAAATGTTATTTACGAGATATTGGCAAAATCCCATTATTAAACAAAAAAACAGAAACTATTATCGCTGAGCAAATTGCAAAAAGCAAGCACAACTCTATAGAATCAATATCCAAGTTTCCCTTTATTCATAAAGAGATTGTTCAAATTGGAGAAAAACTTGCGAAAGATAGTTTAGCGCTCAAAGATATTATTCAATTTTCGGAATTCGATGAAGAAAATCTTCCTAAGTATGAAGAAGAAAAAAATGGTTTATTAATTACCATACAAGGCATAAAAGAACTCATTCAAAATGAAGAAAAGATCTATCACAGTTATCGTGGTAAATTAGACTCTACTGCTGCAAAAAAAGAAATGTTGCATAAGGTACAGCTCAATAAAGAAGAGATTAGCAAAACAATTCAATCGATCAAATTTTCTAATAAACTTATTAGAAAATTAGGAAAACGGATTGAAAAAGCCTTAGGCAAAATACAAGAACGTCATGATTTTATTGCTACAGCACAAGAAAGCATTAAAGAACACTCAACAAAAAAGAAATTAACCGATCAACAAAAAGTTGACATTGATGAGCTAGAACGCCAAGTAAGAAGCGCCTACAAAACAATCAAAAAGATTGAAAATGAAATTGGCATTCCCGAAGAAAAAATCCGTTTTTATGTTCAACAACTTGTCGAAGGACAGGCAAAAGACAAATTAGCCAAAGACGATCTTGCTCGCGCCAACTTACGGCTTGTTGTTAATCTTGCTAAAAAATATGTTAATCGCGGACTTCATTTTCTAGACTTAATCCAAGAAGGGAATATTGGATTAATGAAAGCTGTTGAAAAATTTGAATTTGAACGTGGTTACAAATTTTCTACGTATGCAACATGGTGGATACGGCAAGCAATTACGCGTGCTATTGCAGACCAATCACGTACCATTCGCGTTCCTGTTCACATGGTAGAAACGCTTAATAAAATTAACAAAATAAAACGTACGTTCATTCAAGAGCATGGCAGAGAACCAAGCCATACAGAATTGGCAAAAGAACTAAACATAGATGAAAAAAAGATAAAAAATATTATTAAAATCTCGAAAGAACCTATATCACTAGAAACTCCGGTTGGAGAAAGTGAAGATGCGTTCATTAAAGATTTTATTGAAAATGAAAATGATTTTTCACCTGCCGATACTGTTGCAAGTAGTGACCTTAAAGAACGTGTGCGAGAAGTTTTGAAAAGTCTCACTCCTCGAGAAGAAAAAGTGTTAAAAATGCGCTTTGGTATCGATGTTGCATCAGAACACACGCTTGAAGAAGTCGGTAAAGATTTTGGTGTTACACGTGAACGCGTTAGGCAAATAGAAGTTAAAGCGCTGCGCAAACTACGACATCCTTCTCGTAGTAAAAAATTACAGACATTTTTTGAAAAAGAGTTTGATATTAGACCAGAAGACACACTCGGCGACGAAGAAATGGGAGACGACGAATAATGGAACCTCTTGGGGATAGTTTTTTAATAAACAGTATTCTTTTTTGTATCGCATTAGGATTTTGTGCGCTGTTTTCATTTTTGGAAACAAGCATAACAGCGCTTCGACTTTTTAAACTCAAAGAGCTTGCGCTCTCGAGTAGTCGCTATCAGACAATTTTTCAGTCGTTAGAAAAAAATCCTAATCGCTTACTTAATACAATACTCATTGCCAATAATCTTGCCGACGTTACAGCGGCAACACTTGGCACAATAGTAATGGAGCAACTTTTTGTTAATTTACCGGGAGGCATAGGTTTTTCTCTAGCAATTTTTATTACAACGGCGGCATTACTGATATTTGGAGAAGTCATTCCAAAAAATATTGCTAAAGCGTATGGGGAAAAACTTTTCGCTTCAACACTATGGATAACTAATATTATCTTTTATGCACTACATCCATTTGTCACCGTTCTTATGAATTTGGCTGACTATGTCGTGTATAAAATAAGCGGAGAAAAGCCATTGGCGGGTGAATTTATAACATCAGAAAAAGAGATTCAATTTTTGATCGATTATATTAATGAAAAAGGGCTTATGGAGCCTGATAAAACATCCATGCTTAAAAGTATTTTTAAGCTCGGAACAACACCGGTTAAAGAAATCATGGTACCAGAAACGTCCATGATTTCGATTCGTGCTGATGCATCTATGGCGGAAGCACGCAATTATTTTAACAAGTATCAATTTTCTCGCTTTCCCATTTACGAAGGCTCACTCAATAATGTTATTGGCATGTTGCACCTGAAAGATGTGTTTACAATTTTATCTCAGGGAGAAGGAGAAGAGCGCTTGGTTAAGGACATTGTTCGACCAATTCTTTTCATTCCTGAAAGCATCAAAGTCAATCAGCTTCTCAAAGAATTTAAAGATCAACATATGCACATTGCCATTGTAATCAATGAATATGGCGGCATAATTGGGCTTGTAACACTAGAAGATGTTCTCGAAGAAATCGTTGGAGAAATTCGCGATGAATATGAAGCAGTTACCGAAAAAATAATTCCACTCAAACAAGGTAGTTGGGTAGTTGATGCAAGCATTGAACTTGACCAATTAAGCGAACTGCTCAGTATTCCTTTTGAAAGTGAAGATGCACTCACACTGGGTGGATTTATGACGGAACGGCTCCAGCATTTACCTAAAAAGGGCGAACGATTTACGTATAAAAATTTTACTTTTCAAGTGCAACAGGCCAGCGAAAAGAGAGTGTTTCAAGTGCTTATTTTTTCAGAAGGAGAGAGTCTATGAAAAAAACAGTTCTCATACTATTAATGAGCATGCCGCTCTATACATATACATCTACTGAGCAGCGGCAACTGATCGCAACAGAATTTTTTAATCTTATGACAAATACTGTCGTTGCCGCATCTCATAAAGATGATAAAACTATTTACACAAAAGCAGTAGCGCAAGCGTTGGCACATTTATCGAGTTTTATACAACTCATTTTAACCAAGAACAAACATATTTCTGACAAAAATATTTTACTGCAAGAACTGGAAAAACTTTCACATGATCCAGTTTTCTTGGAGCTCTTAGAACAAGAAATACGTAATCAAGAATGATGTTCTGATGATTTGTTGGCATGAATATAGCGATCGGCCATCTGTATGATTTGACGAGCATTTTGAAACGATAATAGTTTTAATGCATCTTCAAAAATTAACCACTTATAATAAATATGCTCTGATGACAACGTGACCACTTCTGTATCAACTTTTGCAAGATACAAGGTAACCGTTTTATTAATGGTCACGCCCTCTTTATCTTTAAATAAGTAGGTAAGCGACTGTTCAAAAACGTCATCAAGAACAACCTGTAAGCCCGTTTCTTCTTTCACTTCTCGTACTGCAGCCTGCCGTGGCGTTTCATTCGCTTCAATTTTTCCCTTAGGAAAATCCCAATGGCCTGCATTATAATGCAAGATAAGATACTCAATCACATGAGTTTCTGGTTGAACGTAATAGACAACCGCGCCTGCTGATATTTCTTGCTTCATAAGTATCCCTTTTCTTGTAATGATGCAATTTTGTAGCATTATACCAACTATATTGACAACAGCAAACTCACGGGCCTAAAGTCAATTAAACATGCCCATTTAAAAACCCTGGGGAAAGTTTTTATGAAACAATACTATATTCTTTTTTGTATGATAACATGTTCAATAAGCGTACACGCCATGCAAAAAATCCAAGAAAAAGAACAAACATTTCCTGAATTTAAACAATGGCTTTTAAGCGGCGGCACCTGGAACGGACAAAATAAAACAAAAATAGCAAAAATAGCCACATTAACGACTGCTCAGAAGGCGGAATTAAGAAAAGCAACTAACAGTAACGGCAACAATATTGCAACTCAAGCAACTGACAACAGCCGAAACTCAGAATTAATAACGCTCTTATTTGAAAATATAGAAGATACCGATCATTCTTTTATTAATCACAAAAACAATGCTGGCAAATCTCCCCTCGCAGTTGTTATTACAGAAACATGGCCAGGACCATGGCTTGAAGAGGTGGTCGAAATTCTCTTGCACTATGGCGCAGATCCCAACAACGCTGCCGATCAACCTGCTGATAAAAAAATGGTGCTTAATTATATACAAGAAATTGGGCTTAAAAACCACGTCAGCAACCTTGCGCACGATTTACATGCGTTCACTACAACTCTTGGGGTAAAATAAACATGATAGTACACAAAACATATTTGCTCCGCTCTCTTTTATGCATGATAATATGCGCAATAACAGTACACGCCATGCAAAAAGATCTTCAGATACTACTTACTCCAAAGGCTTGGAAACCAAAAAATATAGAAAAACTGAGCGAATATCTTTCCAACCCAGCCCTTTACACTCAACTCAAAGAACTGCGTGATGAAAATGGCAATACTATTTTGCACATGGCGGCACAATATGTTGACCGTCAAATGATACAATCTATTATTGATAATATTGGCAATAAAGATATTGCATGGATCAATATAAAAAACAACAATGGCCAAACAGCGCTGGTCACCGCACTTTTCTCAAAAAACGCATTTAAAGATGGCGCAATCGAGATACTCCTCGAGCGAGGGGCTGATCCACATAGTATTGATACGTTTGGCAACAGCGTACTTAGTTACGCCGCTGCCGATGGCACACCTAATATCATAGAGCTCATGGTCAAAAAATATAAAGTCGATGTCAATTCATCCAACAAATTTTCAAGAAGTGCTTCACCACTTATTTCTGCAATTTTGGAACATAAAAGAGATAATGTGAAAAAATTACTAGAACTACAAGCCGATCCCAATAGTATGTGGCGCAGCAAAAGTGCGTTATACATAGCGCTTGAAGAAATAAAACCGTATACAAACGAAGGTATAGATCTAGCCTGCGCACTGCTGCAACACGGAGCAAATCCTGACCTAGAATTAACGGGCCAATTTCATAAAACTGCACGCGAGTATTGGCAACGCTTCAAATTAGAGGATCAACTCGAAAAGTGTATTCCCGTTAACGTTGGAACAGAAATTGAACTTGAATACAAACTCATCACATTATCACAGGACTTACATGCGCTCACGGCAACTCTTGGAGTGAAATAAACATGATACTAAAAACATATTTCTCACCTGCTCTTATATGCTTAATAACACTGCATGCATTATCACTCTATTCTATGAGTTCCGAAGAAAAAAAAGACTTAGAAAAATTTCTTTTTACCAAAGAAAACTGGGAAAAACCAGCACATTTGCAAACGATTAAGAAAATATTTACTGATAAAACTAAACTCGCTCAATTAAAAAATAGCACCAACATGTTTAATAATAATCTTGCTCATATGGCAGCAAAATACGGGGACTCAGAGACAATGCAGTTATTATTAACAAACATGCCTAATAGCAATAACGAATTTATTAATCATGCAAATAATCAGGGAGATACGCCTCTCATCGCCGCAACTTTTTCACAAACATTAAATCCCCAAATGATACAAATATTACTTGATAATAAAGCAGATAAAAATAGCACAAATAAAGATGGGGGATCAGCTCTGACCTATGTTGCTGCTTATGGTACTCCTGAACTTATAAAGCTCTTAGTTGATAATTATAAATTTCAAGTTAGCTTGAAGCAAAACTTCCCACCGCTTGTTATGGCTGTATTTTTGCAAAAGATCGATAACGTACGTACGTTACTTGAATTAGGGACAGACTCAAATGGCATTCGACAAAATAGAACAGCACTCTATTGGGCAATTTATAAATATAATGAAGCACGAGATACAGAAAAAAAAGATACGGCGCTTACCATAGCGCGCATACTCTTGGCACATGGAGCAAACCCCGACTTGCAGCCATCAAGCACTTTTCCCAGCGCACGCACTTTGTGGAAAAGCTATGGGCTTGACGATAATCTTAATGAAATTGGACTGAGTGCTCTACTCACGAATCTTGCGCATGATCTTACCGCACTTGCACATATAGCGCAGTAATTATGAAAAAATGGGAGAAATTATATCATGAACCAATATATGTATGCATACACTTTTTTTTGCCTAACACTTACAATAATACCTACCTATACCATGCAAAAAACACCAAAAGAGTTGGAGGCGTTTTTTTTTGACAGAAAAAACTGGAAAGATACAAACAACATTAAAAACATTATAAACACTACACCTCAAGAAATTCTTAAAAATATGACCGTCCCCTTTTTTGGAACCAACCTTGCTCATCTAGCAGCAGAAAACGGGGATGTCTCCATCATGAAATTACTTCTCGATAAAATACAAGATCCGGACAAGACATGGATTAATCAATCCAGTACAATGGAATTTACACCTCTGATGCTGCTTTTTTTTAAACAATCATCAAACTCAACCAATATGGCGAATATCATGTTACAACACGGCGCTGATCCGAATAAAATGGACTCTTTTGGAGAAAATGCTCTTATTCTCGCTATTACCAATGGCACACCTAATATTATAAAAACCATGATTGAAAAATATGGAGCCGATCCCGATATACACAGACAAGGCAAGCCAACACCGCGAGAGCTTTTGATAGAAAAAAAATTAGGCTATCTAGTCACTAAAACGGCCATCAATAATGCCATCACAAATTTTGCCCGTGACCTTATGGTACTCACGCAGATTTTAATAAAATAAGAGTGTATTTTTTTTCATTAAACTAAATTTTTCTTCTTGTTCTTTGCTCATTAGACTTGTAGAAATTTTAATATAAGCTCTAGCTATAAAAACAATAAGAGAATTATGCATGAAACAATACAACCTCTACATATATGTAATACTCTCCACACCATCTCTCTTTACTATGGAAAAAAAAACGCAAGAATTAAAAAAACATCTTTTTTATGAGTATAATTGGTGGGCAAATATGCAAGAAATTAAAAGATTATTAAAGACCTACCAAGACGAATTAGCTCAATTTAAACATAACAAAACACCTCAAGGGGATACGCTTATCAACCTAACCGCACGATATGGCGAAGCTGAATCAATGCAATTATTATTAAGCACCATAGGAGACAAAAATCTCATTGATGATGCAAATTATAATGGAACTACACCACTTATGAATGCTATTATTGAAAAAAAACCTGAAATGATTCACCTGCTGCTCGATTACGAAGCTGATACCAATAAGCTTGACAACTATGGCGCATCAGCACTTACCAGAGCGGCCGCTCACGGCACGCCTGATCTCATAAAACTTATGGTTGTAAAATATAAAGCACAGATTAATTTAGAACAAAAGATGACACCTCTTAGCATGGCTATTCTTTTCATAAACCTCGACAATGTGCGTGCATTACTTACATTAGGAGCAAATCCAAATAATCAAGCATATGGCAAGAGCCCTTTGTTTTTAATACTTGATCAATATAGTAAAAAACAAACACAAGAAAAAAAAGACCTTGCACGTGCCATAGCACGCATACTGTTAGAAAACGGTGCAAATTCCGATGAACTAAAAAAAGAATTTATGGCAAAAAATATAACGTAATATTAAATTGTCGACGAGTTATGTAAGCAATAAAAGCGCCAAACCCACATAATGGCGCAACCCATAACCAATACCCATATCGCGCAAGCAGAAATGTCTTGTACATGATAGGCAATTGCATAATACAAACGTATAAAAATGCGTACACAACAATGCAGGCAATACCAATAACACACAGCTGCGCACAACATCGATACGCCGTCTGCATAAACCGATGCCCATAAAATACAACACCGTACTTACGCTGCAATACCATAATAAATAAACCTGTCTTAACTATTTCTGCAATAGATGTTGCCAATGTGATGCCACATGCACCCCAATACATCATCAAAATCATGCTTAATCCTGTATTGAATACCGCAGCGCCGCACGCAATCAGTGTAGGTATAAATGTTTCATGCATCGCATAAAAAACATTCAAAAGAATTCTATTCAAAGAAAAAAAGAAAAGACCTAATGCAAACGCACGTAGTAACCATGCCGCTTCATACACATGCTGCAACGTAAAAGCCGATGATAACATAATCGTATAAAAAGCTTGATAAGAAAAAATAGACATAAGTATTGTTGTTGGTGCAATAACCCAAAAAATAAATTTTGCTGACTCCAAAATATAAAAATTAAGACGTCGCGGAGCATAGGTATGTACATGAGCAAAGTGCGGAAGTAAAATAGTCGATAATGCTATAACAAAAATACTCAATGGCACGCGACCGATCGTATTAACATAATATAACAACGTAAGAGAACCTGCCGGAAGATACGATGCAAGCATCTGATCAATAAACAAATTAATTTCTAATGCACCAACACTCAACAAACAAGGAACAAATTTTTTAACAATCCTCCATACAATAAGCAATGAGTGACGATCAGGCATATAATGCATAAAGCCCCATCTATAACATGCCCAGATATGCATTGTTAATAACACGACCCCGTTAAGCAAAATACCATACGCTAAATAATATACAGGCGCGTGATAGTACGTCAGAATAATAAGTTGCGCAATAAAAAAAAGATTCATAACAATCTGGCCAACTGCTGGGATAAAAAAGTGGTGTCGTGCTTGCAAAATAGATGCACACAATGATGAAGAAGAAATAAAAAAAATAAAATAAATAAGAATATTTAAAAGCTGGGCAGCCTGATCAGCCGTAGTAACAGCACTCCAGCCCGGCGCAATAAGATATATTATCGTATGAGCATGCCAGCCAATAAGTACACATACCAACAATAAAAAACTTTGCAAAATAACAAACGTAATAGTGGCGACTTTATCAGCGGCAACCTCACCCTCTTTTTGCAATGTTGCAACATACGTAGGTAAAAAAGCAGCTGTTAACGCACCTTCTGCAAATATTTTTCTTAAAGAATTTGGTATCCTAAACGCAGCAATAAAAGCATCAGAAGCCGTACCTACACCCAAGTATTTAATTTGTAATACTTCTCGTATCAGCCCCAAGATTCTGCTTAATAATGTCCAGGCGCCAATACCAATAGTTTTACGTAGCAATAATGCGCCACTCTTTTTTATACCAACCGCTTTCATGAGCACATTCCTAATCGACCGTTCTTAATTTCATACTGCTCTTGCAAGCACTGCGCTATTGTCTGATCATGCGTACTCATAATAAGCCCCATGCCATACTCTTTTTGCATAACACATAACAATTCAATAATTCTTTTTTTATTATTTTGGTCCAAATGCGCTGTTGGCTCATCGGCTAATAAAAACTGTGGCTTCAAAAAAAGCGCACGGGCCAAAGCAACGCGTTGTTGCTCACCACCGGACAAAACCGCTGGAGATTGTTGTGCCTTATGTGCAAGCCCAACACTTTCTAAAAGGTCACGCCCTCGCAAAGATAATTCTGATTCAGATAATCCAGCAATTCTGCCTTTAAGTGTTACATTATCAATAACAGAAAGTTCTTGAATTAAATACGGCTGCTGAAAAAGAAGTCCTACGGAACGTAATAAAAAAACCTGCTGATTACGTGAACCCCAAACGGTGATATCACTGTTATTATACATAATAGCCCCAGAACTCGGTTTTTCGATACCCGCAAGCATATATAATAACGTTGATTTTCCCGTTCCAGAAACGCCCGTAATTGCATAGCTCATTCCCGTATGAAACGTTGCTGTTGCATCTTCAAAAATGGTAACGATACTGCCGTCACCTTGCACAAATTTTTTTGTAATAGATCGTAATTCAAACTTCATATTGTTAGTATACACTCTTTTTAAGGCACAATATATCGTGGAATAGTTGGCGAAAATAATGTAACAACTTCATTCCCAATTGTCTTGCTCATACGCGCATGATCATTAACCGATATCCCAGCAATCGGCCCAACAATGGTTACATAATTTTGTAGCATTGCTTCTGGTATATGAGAAACGTCGATAACCACGTGCAGCATATCAATAACACGAACAACTGGTACAAAAAAACCGTTTATCATAACCTGGTGCACGTAGGGTATAAAAGATATGCCATACGCCTGACCACATGCAACAATAGCATATTTTTTATCATGTTCACCATACCAACCCACAATGGGCGCTTTAATCGTTACAATTTGCTGCAACGCATACTCAGGCACCTGATTAATAAACCGAGCATATTGTAGATCGCTTTTATGATATCCATAGGCACTCGTTCCAATTCTCACGCACGAGTAACGATTATTCTCCAAGATTGATCCCGAAGCAAGAGCGTGAATAGAGGGTATTTTTATACCTGCATCAGCAATTTTTGCTACAAGCATATCAAACTGCGCCAGCTGATACCGAGTAAACAATTGGTCCGGTTCATTGGTATCCGCAAGATGAGTAAAAATACCACGCACGATAATACCCGGCGTACATCGTATTTCATTCAGACAAGCAAGAACATCCTGCGGCTTAATACCAATTCGAGACATGCCCGTATCAACCTTGATATGCACACGCGCAGGAATATTATATTTGTACGCAGCAGCAGATATTTTTCGCAGCAAAGATATATCATAAACAGTAAATTCTATTTCCGCATTAAGCACGTCTGCATAATCAACATCATGATACGCAAGAGCTAATAATGGTTTCGATATTTCAGCATTACGCAGAGCAAGGGCCTCTGATGTAGAGGCGGTAAACATATAAGCAACTGCAGCATGCTCTTGCGCAAGACGCGCAATTTCAAAAAGACCGTGGCCATAGGCATTCGCCTTGACCACAATCCCCATATCAGTTTGTCCAATTATTTTTTTTATTTGGTCAATATTATTATGAAAAGCACCACGGCTTATTTCAAGCCAGGGCTGTTGCATACTTCAACATTAATTTTTTTTATAGAATCTTTATACAGAGGAATATGCAACACTAAAATATTATTTTCATATTTTATTTTAACATCATCTAGAGAACCGATAAGCTTAGGCAAGATCTGCGATTGTGAAACCTGCGACACACCGGATGATTGTGATATAATAACCCCTTTGTCATCTTTTACTTCATCAAGCGTTTTAACATGCGCAACCGCAGACACAACACCACGTTGAATATTTTCATCATTATATAATTTCAAAACAATCGTTCCGCGATCACCAGGAATGCGTGCAGTAAGACAACGATTATTTTCAACTTCCACCGTCATGTCATTGACTGATACGTGGGCTGCCGCAAGCTTAACAACCATTTCATTATCGTCTTGCGTAACAGTAATTTGAGGCTTATCTAATCGTTCGGTTTCATGAAACATTTTATCATATGCCGGCATCTCGCAATAAAACACAGGCATATACCAATCTGCACAAATTGGTGTTGCAACACTGATAGCGGCAACTAAAATAACACCGCATAAATATTTACAATTATTCATAAATAACCCTTATAATTAATGGTTAAACATACTATTTCTTTTAATAAGATAAGAAAAAAAAGCGCAAAATACAAGTGTTCAATGCGCGTTATTATTCACTACGGCATTAATCTGATCAAGAATACACTTCATGGCGTGTATTTTTTTATTTAAAAATTTTACATGATTATATGCTTCATACATTTTTGTGCCGCCCTTAAATAATAATGCGCAGGCAAGTGCAAGCCCAATACCAGAGAATGGCGCAGCTATAAGATGATTATTCTGCATAGTATCATAAGTACTCAGAAGAGAACTATAACCAACAAAAATACCGCCTACAAAAAATGTCGCCCCGCACATACATTTGCCAATATAGGCATCCTTGATAACATCAGGCACGCAGCAACTTTCCAAGCGGCTTGTTATAAAGTCATCACGCTCTGCTACAAGCCGGTCATACTCTGACTGTATCAAATACAAAACCGCAACACGTAAATTTTTATAACGCACAAGATCAAGTGCATTTTTTCTAATAAGTCTTTTCAATACGGCTGTATTTTCGATATTATCATTAAATATTTTATAAATAGCGTCCTGCTGAACCGCACTCAATGGACGAGAACCAGAAACTACATTATAGTGCCTGCCATCTTCGGAAATAGAATAGTTGCTCACATGCTGATACCCATCACCAGCTGCATACAACGACAGACTTATCCAACTGACTAACAACAATGCTTTGCAATATTTCATAAAATCTCACATCGGTAAAGAGTGGTGATATACAGTACACGGCAATTTTAGCAAATAAATGCTTATTTGTCGCCAATTGCAAAAAATTTACTGATCAGATGCAACTCATTCAACAGTTACGCTGCCATCATTATAAGTAGTTGTAAATTGTGTGCCATTATACGAAGTTTTATAAATCGCATTCGGATCATTTGCGCGCCGTTTAAGATCATCAAGCGCATACTGTGGCAATTTACCCCATTGTTGTCTTATAGAAGCCTCATCATATGAAGAAAGAAGTACCGGCTTTACACGACAAGTCCTATACATACTCCAAAAACCGCCCGACATACCTATAAAACAAGGCGTACTCTTGGCAATAAACCAAAGCCAAGAATCATTACGATCGTATGTTTTTGACAATATCGCAGTAGACACTGCACATAAAGCAGCCCCACCGCCACCATAAAGATATTTTTTATAAACAGGTTTAACACGCGCAGTTGTAGACTCGTTCATAGCCTTTCGACTACTAGGCAACCCAAAAAATTTAAAAAAGCCAAAAGAAGAATTTACCAAAAAACAACTTGTTAGAAGAAATAGAGTTATGTTTTTCATATTTTTAACAATCATAAAAACCAGTGGCTTAAATATTTTTTAATAGGCAATACAAGTGAATATTGTAACAAAAATAAAGCATTATGCAAAAGCGTTTTGCGCGCACAAAAAGTGGACATTCAGGATAAGCGAGAGCCGGTGTATCGCATTTCGCTCATGTTGAGTGCCGACCGTAGGGAGGTGTATCGAAACAGAGCAAATACACAAACCATGCGAATTACTTATTGTTATTTGCGCGAGTAGTCGATTGAACAATCTTAACCTGGCCATTGCTATGTACGCCATTAATACTCTGCCAAGAAGAGCCGTCCTCCGTCACTCTTCTTTGATCAACGCAAAATCCATTACGAGAAGTATTAATCGTTGTAACGGTCTTACTCCCACTCGTCTGAATAGACCCGATGTTTTTACCATTTTGCAAAATATTAACGGATAACTCATCACCATCTACAATATTTTGTGAATTACAACCGCGGTACATACCCCACAAACCACCGGCCAAGCCCATAAAACACGGTATGCTTTTAGCCGCAACCCAAGGCCAAGAATCATCATAATCGCATATCTTTACCCACACGGCTGCAGCCGTTGCTAACAACAGAGCCCCACCATAAAAGTATTTTTTGTGCACAAAGTGTGTTTGATGATACGTATTTTTAACAGTGGCGTTACCAGCACCGTTAAAAATAACAGCACTCTCGCTCGTGTTAATAGTCACAGGCCCAGACCCGCTCACATACATGTTATGAATAACGGGAGCAACTATAGTTTCTTTACCACCAAAACCAAACAAGCTAGAAAACGTGCTGATTCCAAACATGCCAAAAGAAGAATGGACCGACAAACAACTTATAACAAGAAAAAGAATTATTTTTTTCATATTTTTAACAATCATAAAAATCAGCAGGATAAATATTTTTAATAGACAATACAAGCGAACATTGTAACAGAAATAAAACGTTATGCAAAAGCGTTTTACGCGCGCAAAAAAGCAGGGCGGGATTTCTCCCGCCCTGCCCAAGTATATTTTCTTAGACTTTAATGTGGCAATTTGATGTTATTTTTGTGAGCCGCACTCTCTACTTCTCTGCTATTACGGGTTACAGCTGTCTTATAAGAAGTTAAAGTTTTCTTGTGATTCCAACCAGTATACACAAGAGCACTACCGCCAGCCATAAATAATCCGCCAGGTATGGCCCAAAGCGAACAGTCTGCCGATTTATCTAACATATAAGCTCCTGCCAACGTTGCAGCAACGCCAGGTACAAAATAACGTCTTTTCACACCATTAAATGGCATGATAAAACCGCGTATATTTATTGTGCGATCAATAACAGTTATATCCCAGTCGCTAATCTCAGTATTTATTTTTGCTTCTTCACTACGCAACATGGTAATCGTGCTTTTCATGATTGGATTTTCATAATTCACAATAGCTCCCCCATCTGCCGGCAAAGCGTTATTAAAATCAGTTAATATTGTTGATAAATATCGTTCGGTAAACAAATGATGAAAGTCATCATGATTTCTTGCAGCCCTTGCAAGCTGAGCATTAATACGCTCTCTCAATACTGTTTTTTCACGTTCTTTCTTATCTTCCCGCGAACCTATATCATGAGTGCTCGTTAAAGTATTCGTAGTGCCAGTCGCAGTCTGAGAGTTAGTGCTAGTAACGCTATTCACACTTGAAATCGAACCATCTCTCATATCTTCACCAGGATTGCCTTGCATGCCGTAAAGAAAATAATGGATACTTTGCCAAAAACCTACACCAAAAGAAGAACTCACTGATAAACTACTTAATATCAGCGAAAAAAGACCTATTTTTATTATATTTTTCATATATATAGCCTCGCATTTAAATCACTATTCTATTATCTATATAATATAATAATATCAAATACATCTTACTTGTCAACTTTTTTGACCCTTTTTAGCCTTTTATTGCCTTTATTATATTTCAAATAGTAAAATAATTAAAGAAGCTCAAAAAAGTGGTAAATCACAGGAGTACCTACATGAAAAAGATAATAATACTAGTGCTTATGGCTCTAGCAGCTGATTCCGCGCTGCTGGCTCGCGGCGGTGGTGGCGGAGGCCACGGTGGTGGGGGTCACGGAGGCGGCGGAGGTCATGGTGGATTTGGAGGCCATGGCGGAGGCGGATATCACGGTGGTGGGGGAGCCCATGCAGGGGCGGGGGCTCGCGGAGGGGCTCACGCAGGAACCCATAGCGTGGCTAGCAGAGCGGGAACCCGTAGTGCTGGTACCAGAGCAGGTGCCCATAGCAGAGCCGGAGCTCGTGGAGCAGGCGCTCATAGAGGCGGCAGAGACTATGCAGGCCGCGGCAACAGAAACTGGGCAGGAAGAGGCCGTTGGAATAATTGGAACAATTGGCACGGAGGCGGCTGGTGGGGACGCGGATTCTGGAATAACTGGTGGTGGGGCTTTTACCCATTCGGATTCTATAATCCATTCTGGTACCCTTATTATGGCCTAGGAGGCTATCCTTTCTATTATCCAGGGTTTGGCTTTACCGTCGGCTTACCGCTCTATTACTATGATTATAGCCCTTATTATGCCCATAAATACTATGATAACTATGATGACAGCGACAGGGCAGTTGCGGGCATATCGGGCATAGGGGTTACGGTAGATGAAGAAGCGGCCCAATTAGAGCAAGATGACGTATAGAGTCTATTATTAGACAAAAAAGAAGGGGCTTTTTGCAGCCCCTTCTTTGGTTATTTTATTAATGAGAATAGCGCTCAAGTTTAGCAAGAGAACTTTTTGCAGACTCCCCCATAAATTCGGTGTCAATAATAATAGCATCACCGTTATTATCGCTGAAAATATTATCATCACCAACATCAAAAGGTGCTTTTTGGATTAATGCTTTAAGCTCACCAAATGCTTGATTGTTCAATGGATTCTTAACACGTTCTTTTTTTTGAGCAAAAACATGTAATTCATGCGTATCAGAATAATAATCAATCTTAGTTTCAAGGTCAGAAGGTGATAGAATCATTATTTTCGTTATATCATTCAAAATATCTAGTGCGCATTTTCTTGCAACATAGTTACCGGTCAGCTTATCTTGTATGAGCAGCATTTTGAATGGAAGACGAACATGTGTTAAATTTTCTTCTGCAATAACACGTTGTAATTGAGCATACGTAAGCAGTCGCCTAAAGGGATTAGTTTTCTTCATAAAATCACTCCTCCAACTAGAATAATTACTGATGACGGTATCACTTGGCACAAAAGACCCAAGAATGGATTTCGCGCCCAACAATAAATTAGGCAATTTATCAAAATTTATTTTTTTTCTAAATTTATTTGGCACTTCTTCTTGCCCATTTTTTCGTTGGTTCAGTACAGTAGCCGCTTCTGACCATTTTTTTTCATCCCAAGGACTACCGGGGCCTCTGGTAAAAAAATTTACGCCAGTAACTAATTGATTGTTATTAAACAAATTCTGTAGATTATCGAATTCAGATGAAATAACAAGAAGATGCTCCACTCCTATCAAAGAATATGCCATGGTCAGTACTTCACTCGAAACTTGAGATAATGAGCCCTGCTGACTTACTTGTTCATCTTTGCACAAAGCCTTTATATCTTCTTGCACTGGGCTAGTAGCTTGTTTGCCATTGTCCGATTCTTGAAGACATTGCTTCAGACCCATCCCAAAAGAATAACTCACCGATAAACCACTTAATAGCAGTGAACAAAAACCTATTTTTATTATATTTTTCATACGCATAACCTCGCATTTAAATCACTATTTTAATATCTATAATAGTATAAGAATATCAAATACATCTTAATCATCAACTTATTTGACTGTTTTTATTTTTTTATTATTTTTGTTATATCTCAAATAGTAAAAATACCCAAGAAGGCGAAAAACTTACTCAAATTTATTCTGATAGCTGAACAATGTCTTTTTAAGGCTGCTTGAAGGCGTCACCTCCATTTTGGCGCCCTTAATAAGAGCATCACCTTGGTCATCCGCCATAATGTTACCACCCAGCGTTCCAAGGGTAAATGGAGCCGCTTCTATTAATGTACCAAGTTCAAAACGCGCCGCAGCGCTTATTTTTTTGTCCTTATCGCATGATGATTTTTTTTCATAAATTTCACACACGTAATCAGGAGATGAAAAACAAAGGTTAACAGCAACAAGAACAGGGTCTGTATTATACACAAAAAGTTTTACATGTTCATCTAAAGCACTTTTGGGCGGCCTAAGATAGGTTCTAGCCTTTTTATTTTTTATAAGGAGCAACTTTTCCGTAAGACTAATATGTTGTAAATTTTTTTCTGCAATAACATACCGCAAGAGCGCATGAGTAAAAAGTAGATTTAAATCACTCGGTAATTGAGCAAAATCATTCTTTAAATCAATGTCCTTATCAGTTGATAGAAAATCAGTAAGAATAGATTTTGCATCTGTTAACAACCTAGGCACTCTGCTAAAATTTATTTTATTTGCATATTTATAGCTCTCTTTTTCTTCACCTCGAGAACGCACGCGCAATACTGCCAATGCATCTATCCATTGCTGTTGTGTAAAATTGGTAACATTTCTAGTAAAAAAATTTATGCTGACACTTATTTGATTGTCTACAAACAATTGCTGCAATCCAGACACATTTTTAATAGATGTCATTGTATCTAATGGAATATCAAGATAATAGTCTATATCACTCAAACGATACGCCAACCATAGCGAATCACGCTCATATTGTTGCAATTTTTGCTCTTCTTTTTGAGGGGCGCTTTCTATCTTACGCTCAGCAACTGGTGTTATAATAGCGCTTTCTATATTACGCTCAGCAACTGGCTCTGGCTTACGTTCAGTAACCGGTGTTATAACACTTGGCTGCTGGGAGGGCAATGGCGTAGAACTTTGTTGACGTAAGGGCAACAATTTTTGTGGCTGCCTCGGTCTTTTTAAATATCGCCACAGCAAAGAACCACCTATTGCAAAACCAACAGCTCCAATTACATAGCCTTGGTGATTATAAAGATAATCATACATAGATTGCAAAGAATGGCCTGCGCACAGGGGAGAAAAGATTAAAAAAAAGTTAAAAAATAACGTTGTTCTTTTGTTCATGCAAATCCAAAAAATTATTTTCCAAATATCTATCGCTTAAATTCCCAGGTCTTTAAAAAACGCTATAGAATTTGGCTCACGACCCAAAAAATCTCTGAGTAACTCTTGCGGTTCCAAGCTGCCACCTTTTTTAAGAATTTTTTGGCTGTACTGACCGCCAACAACAGGATCAAGCAACCCATGCTGTTTTATGTGATCAAACATATCTAATGCAAATATTTTTGACCATAAGTAGCTATAATATTTGGCACCGTAACCCATAAGATGACCAAAAGAAGTTTCGGTATGTTGATCATCAACAAAAAGTACGTGACGACGCAGACGTTTGAAAATATTTTTTTTAATTTGCTGAATATCTTTTTTACCAGCTTTATAATATTCCAACGATAATAATGAATAAGAAAGTTGTCGATTGACCCAATCGCCGGAATCAAATATCTTCATGGCGCGAATAGTAGCTATGGTATCGTCAGACAGCGGCTCTTGCGTTACATAATGCTTGCTTACTTTTTTGAGAATTGACGCATCATGCATCCATTCTTCCAACATCTGAGAAGGCATTTCGACAAAATCACGCTTAACATTGGTTCCAGAAAAGCCTATCATGCGCGTTGCGCCAAGCAGCGCGTGTAATGCATGACCAAATTCATGAAAAAACGTAACAACATCACCACGACGCAATAATGCCGGATGCGTTGCGGTAGATTTTGGAAAATTAGCAAGAACAACAGCAACAGCGGGAACTAATTCGTTGTTACCTGTTGTATAAGCGGGAGCAACCGTAATTTCGCAAGCGTGACTATACTTGTTATCTCGTGGATGAAGATCCAGTAATAAATAACCAATTAACTCACGCTGCTGCGTATAAACGGCAACAAGCCTTACATCAGGATGCCAAAACGCATTACTGTCTATCGCAACCTGTTCAAACGTAACACTCAAAAATTGTTCATAAATAGTAAGTAATTCTTTGACCGTATTTTCCATAGGAAAGTACTCAGCAAGCGCTTGCTCTTCAAGAGAAAAATGCTTTTTCTTATACTGTGCTTTGAGATAATCAATATCCCATGGCTTAAACAGATTATCAACCAGCGTTATACCAGCAGGAAGTTCTTTTTTCCATTCAGCATATTCTGCATCAACTTTTTTATCAGAACGCTGAATAAGGTCCTCCAAAAATTGTTCTACTTTTTGCGGATTTTCTGCCATTTCATCGTCAATATCAAGTGCCGCAAAACTTTCAAATCCCAAGAGCTCCGCCATAGACTGGCGCAGAGCAATAACCTTTTCCAAAATTGAAATATTTGCCGGATATGCACGGTGATTATAGGCGCTCCATAATGCTTTTCGCGTTGCTTCGACAGAACAATTTTCTAACACAACGTGCACGGTTGGATAATCAACACCAAGAACATAGTCATTGGTTTCTGTTTTTGTAAGATGAGCAATAAAATCTTCGCTCAATCCTGCAAGCCCTTCCCGCGCAACAGTAATCGTTCTATTATCACAATTAATATTGGTTTCAAACTGCAACTCAAGAATACCGAGCTCTTTTTTTATTTTTTTAAGTTCTTCTTGCGTCATATGGGGCAAACTAAGACCACTTTTTTCCAAACCCTTAATTACTTCATCAAGATAATAACGCTCTTCATGCGAAAGCGAATCTAAATCTTTACCAATTTGTGCATACTCTTTAAGCGCCTCGTATAAATCTTTATTATGCGCTAATTGTTCGATAATAAATTCTTGCGCCGCCACTATTTGTTCATGCGCCGCCGTTCTCATATCTTCGCGCGGACTTACCATTTCTAGTACGTGCAAAATAGTTACCGCATGCCCAATACGTGCATTCATATAATCATACGCACGCACGGTATTTTCAAACGTACGTTTTTCTATTGGAATAACAATAATATTATTCAAATCTCGCGTCGCCACATCAATCGCTTGTTGCATTTTCTGCTTCAATGCCTCTGTACCTTGAGGAAACAGTGCAATAACGTCATTGACAGAATTTATTTTCGGCATCATATAAGAAGCCCCTCCTTTAAACCAACATGCAGGAATGAGTAATAAACAAAAGATTAATATAACATTTTTCTGTATCATACACCCTCACATAATATTACATATTTTTTTACGAGAATAGCCCAAAACAGCATAATAATAAAGCTTCAGCCCAATTGAGTTAATATTATTCGTACTCAGATATTAAATAATCAAATTTATAATCACGTATTTGAAAATTATATACCCACTGTCGCAAGCATATATCGTGTTGTATAATATGGCGGCTTGTCGTTATCCTTAAGTGTTTGCAAATATTCTTTGTACTTACTTAGGGTAATTAACTGAGCATCTCTAACGCGACCTACCTGCAAAGAAGTGTAATAACGAGTTTTTTTTATAAAGTTTTTGTGCAAATTGATGCGTACCTACACCCAACACAACCGCCGGCGCACAGAGTATGCTCATTAAAAAAATATACTTTTTCATAAACATTCCTCATGCATCGTATTATAAACTTATTTGTTGCGTGCAGGATAATGCGTCACGGTACCCCACCAATAGTGCTCAACTGGTTTCAGCTTACGCGCAAGGCTGAGCATTTTTTGAATATTTTTTCGTGGCTTTGCATTTTTATTGTAAATTTTTTGGGCGCTCTCACTTCCAGTTGTGATACATTTCGCGCCAACAGCGAGCGCACATGCACCCAATAAAGAAATATCTGCACAATATTTAATATTATCATTAACCGCCAGATAATAACCAATCGGCGCCCCAAATAAAATAGCACCTAATTCAAACAGACCTACACCAAAAAATGTTTTTCTAAAGGTTAACTCTGGCAATTCACGCATTACATCGGGCTGGTCTTTTTTAAATGATTCGGCTTTAGCTACAATTTTTTTTGCAAGACGATCTGATGCTCGGGGCTGCTTTCGCGTAAATGTCGCACACTTATCTGCGTCATCCAACTGCTGGATCAACCCCTCAGAGGAGAAGCCTGCAATATTATCCACAGTTAGAGCATCAATGACCTCATTAATAACTTTAAACTCATTCGGATCAATAAAGCATTCCTTACTCTCGCCTTTTTCATCATCAAAATCACCCTTCTTCGGCAACCAAACATCGAAACAACGGCCCCAGACCGCTATTTTACCAACCCTTATTGAAAAAGACTTAGTTAAGTTTTTGGAATCCTGAAATCCGTCAGCATAGCTCTTGCACTTGTCTCGAATAAACCTCGATGCCTTGGGATTGTTTTTTACAAAAATTTCGAAGGCATCTATATCAGTAAATCCTTTTTCATCCAATAGCCTATCTAAGGAAGGATCTTCTTGCTCATCATTAAGCTTAAGAGCGTGCGCCTTATCAACAATAAGCTCTAAATGCTCGTCTAATTTTTTCACACCCATGCCCAACATAATCGCCGGCGCACAGAGCATGCTCATTAAAAAAATATACTTTTTCATAAAAAAATCTTCCCGATATAAATTACTTATCACAATAATGTCGCAATTAGTATAAATGAAATCACAGAAATAAATAGAAGAGCTCACTTGCCTTTGCTATATTTACGGTTATTCAAATTCCAATACTGGCGCCCCAAACTACGCTGATCATTAGTAGGTATAGGTTTAGGGTTAGACGTCTTTGCAGGCGGAATTTCCTTGGTAGTATTAAATTTATCAGCCCACCACAGCATTATTTTAATATTTTCTCGTGGCTTTGCATTTTTATTGTAAATTTTTTGGGCGCTCTCACGTCCAGTTGTAATACATTTCGTGCCAACAGCGAGCGCACATGCACCTAATAAAGAAACACCTGCACAATATTTAACATTATCATTAACTGCCAGATAATAACCAATCGGCGCCCCAAATAAAATAGCACCTAATTCAAACAGACTTGCACTAAAAAATATTTTTCTAACGGTTAATTCTGGCAACTCACGCATTACATCGGGTTCGTTGCTTTTGAATGATTCGGCTTTAGCTAAAATCGCCAGTCCAATTTCTTTTGATTGTGCAGAATTGTTTTTATTAAATTCGTCAATATCTGCCTGAGAGCGAAGACCAACACGCTGCAAGGTGCTAAATAGCTCGGCAGCACTATCAAGGAGACACATGTCACTAACGAAATTTTGAATACCCTTCATAATTATTGGGTTCAAATAGGTTTTCGACATCCCTTCTTCCATACCCAACATAATCACTGGTACAAAAAAAGCACATAATAATAAAATATATTTTTTCACAAAACACCAATATTTTACTTAATTTATAACAATATCTCAATTAGTATAAACAAAAGCGCAGGAATAAATAGAGTACTTATAAGGTAATGGCGGCAATGCGTTGAATATATAAGGTAATTTCTTGATTTTTTGCAACCTGTCTACGCGTAAGGCGAGAGCCTAACAGAAAGCCACGTATAAGAGCAAGGCATGCAACAACCGCAGAGAGGCCGTATAAAAAAATAACCGCAGACATTTGTTGGTCAATGTATTTTTGCGTTACAAAGAACGACGTAATATAACCAACTTCTTGCAAACTAGAATGAATATAATAATGAAGAAAGCCACCCAAAAAACAGATAAATGCCGCCACAAACAACAGTGATAAGCTTTTTTTTATAACATTATATATCCACAAATATGGTGCGCAAAAACAGGGCCTACTCATTCCTTTTTTTAACCGAATAATCGCCTCAGCCAGCTTTTGCTGCAACACTTTACGGGCTCGGGGAGACAATTTATTTTTATTTTCTGCAAACGTATGCTCCAACAGATCCCAGGTTTCTAATGAGCGTGGACTAATTTTTGAAACTTCTCGTATCAGAAGATATTCTTGATCAGTAAAAAGGCTTGTTTCCATATTATTTTTTATTATTTCTCGTTAAAAAAATGCTATTTAATACATATAAGTATATACGATATGAAAAAATTGTCGATTGCTGATTATCACGCGCCATTCGGCGTACTTGACCTACAACAATTTGTGTAACTTCTGCAGCTCAAACCATTCTGCGCGCAACTTAATAGCAGTTTCGAAGTCCAACTTATCAGCGGCAAGCGTCATCTGTTCTTCCAAATCCGCCATGCGCTTAACAACATCTTCAATAACAATATGTTCTTTAGGCTTTTTACCCGCACTTTTACTTGCTTTGGCAATGGCCGCTTGCATAGGCGAAATACTTTTAGTCACTTCTCGCTTTACCGTCGTTGGTGTTATATCGTGTTCAGTATTATATGCAATTTGCAAGGCTCTTCGTCGATAGGTTTCATCGATAGCTGCCTGCATAGAGCGTGTTACTTTATCGGCAAAAAACAGCACCTTAGATGCGCTGTTACGCGCTGCTCTACCAATAATTTGAATAAGCGAGCGCTTGTCGCGCAAAAAGCTTTCTATATCTGCATCCATAATCGCGACAAGAGCAACCTCTGGCAGATCAAGTCCTTCTCGCAACAAATTAACCCCGACAAGACAATCAAAAACCCCGCTTCTTAACTTATGCAAAATCTCTGTTCTTTGCGGCGTTTTGAGATCATGATGCAAATAGCAAACCTTGATGCGATGCTCTTCAAGATAATGCGCCAGCTCTTCGGCAAGTTTTTTTGTTAAAACGGTGACCAACGTACGGAATCCCAACTCAACCCGTTCATTAATAGCTGCAATCAAATAGCCAATCTGTCCTTCGCGTGGATGAATTTCTATTTCTGGATCAATAAGTCCCGTTGGCCGAATGATTTGCTCTGCAACAACAGAACTTTCTGCTAATTCATAATCTCCTGGAGTTGCAGAAACAAAAACGACATCTTTAAAAAATGTTTCAATTTCATCAAATTTAAGTGGTCTATTATCCAATGCAGAAGGCAATCTGAATCCAAAATCTATCAGCGACTGCTTACGCGCACGGTCACCTGCATACATACCACGCAACTGCGGCACAGCAATATGCGATTCATCAATAATAAGTAAGAAATCTTCCGGAAAAAAGTCGAATAAACAGTACGGTTTTTGACCGGAAGCTCTGCCATCAAAATGTACTGAATAGTTTTCAATACCCGGACAAAAACCGCGTTCTTTAAGTAATTCTAAATCATGCGTTACACGTGCCTTAAGACGTTCACGATACAAGGGGTTTTTGAGCTGAGGCAGCCATTCATCAAGTTCTGTTTGAATACTACGAATCGCACGTTCTTTTTTTTCTTCTGTAGTCACAAAATGCTTTGCTGGAAGAATTAACATAGTATCAAGTTTGTCTATTACCGTATTATCATGCCGAGAAACCCATTCAAGCCCCTCTATAGTTGAGCCAGAAACTTCTATACGCAATTTATCGCGAACATAGGGCAAATTAACTTCTATAGAAGTGCCGCGCACCTGAAACGTTCCCGGCGCTTTTTCCATATCATTTCGCACATACTGAATAAAAATAAGCTTACGCAATAAATCGGTTCTGGGCATTTGCTGGCCAACATGCAAAGAAAGGGCCAAATTGCGATAATCATACGGGTTTCCCAGGCCATAAATACAAGAAACCGATGCTATAATAACGCTATCTGGACGATTTATCAGCGATGCCGTTGCTTCAATACGCAAGCGCTCTATTTCGCTATTTACTTTTGTTTCTTTTGCAATATAAATATCCTGAGCTGGCAAGTAAGATTCCGGTTGATAATAGTCATAATAACTCACAAAATAACCAACTTTATTTTTTGGAAAAAAAAGACAAAACTCTTCATACAATTGAGCCGCTAAGGTTTTATTAGGAGATAGAATGAGCGCAGGCTTTGATTGCTCGGCAATAACATTTGCCATCGTAAATGTTTTACCGGACCCCGTTACGCCCAATAATGTTGATCGACCAGGCCTAGAATGCGATAACAATTCTATCGCTTGTCGCTGATCACCTGCAGGTGGAAATGGTGCTTTAATGTTAAATATTTTCATAAAAAAGATCCCTCCTTGTGGGAAAAGCATGAAGATATTGATCATTGTACCATTGATTTAATATATTAAAAAAGGGATAATTTTTTTGAGGGATAGGGGGATTTGTGATAAATAGAAAGCATATTTTCTATTATGTATTTTTTTTAAGCACATCGACACACACGCAAGAACAGATTGGTTTTCTATATGCGCATGGGCTGGGCCGATGCAAACAAGACATACATTATTATGCCGGCACAAACTGGAATATTATTAACGGCCCGCATTGGGCATTTAATTTTGATGACGTTATACAACCGGGAATTATTAATGCGGCAAAAGTTACGATAGGGCAGCATGGCGATTGTTTGACACTACACAACAACCATAAAGAATTTATACATAATCATGCGCTCAAAGAAATTGTATTAATCGGCTCCTCTCGTGGCGCAGCAACTATCATCAATTATTTGGGTCTTTATCAACCAGAAAACGTTAGAGCTGCTATTTTAGAATCGCCCTTTGACAGCGTAGAAAGTGTTGTACAGCACAAACTTAATCGTATGAATATAGGCTGGATACCTGGTACCGTTACTATTGCTCATTTTATCGTGGCATCATATTTTATGTACCCTGCATACAATTGGTATGGCCCTCAACCAATTACATCGATACCTACTATTGCAAAAAATATTCCATTATTGTTTATACATTCATGTGATGACATGATAACACCGGTATATTGTTCGCAGCTTTTGAGTAAAATCGCCCGAGACAACGGCAACAATGACGTGTATTATCTCGAGCTTAGCAGTGCCACGCATGGGCAGTATCAATTGAGTCATGAAGCGCAAAAATATCAGGATATTGTTCATGCTTTTTATCAACGATACAACATTCCGCACGACCCCGCCGCCGCCGCCCGTGGCCTTGTCCATCTCGACGCCTGCCGCCTGTAATTTTCTTGCTTTTTTTCTCATGTACTAATTAATATTATTTACAATTAATTTAGGAGAAGCATTATGAAAAATTATTATAGCAAGATTATGTATGTAGCAAGCTTTCTTATTGCTTCTATGCAATTGGTCTTTTCTCAAGAAAAAATACTGGTCAATATTGACCGAAATATTCGAGAGCTAGATGAAGCAACCTCATGTAATATCGGCGATTGGGACAATAACCTAACAAATGCTTGCAAATGCTGTTTAGTTAAAAAAACCCCTCAGTTAGATCAGGGTAAAACTGCCGAAGAAATCATCAGCGAATGTATTCAAAAAGAGCATTGCACGCAGGCGCTTATTGATACGCTCAAAGGACAATCAAGCAACTTGGCATCAACTTTACGCGCATTATATGACAAGTCTGTCATCATAAAACAACTGGACGTTAATGGCATCTCTTTTGATGATAATGGTAATTTTACAGAAAAGGGCGTGGTTACTTTTTTGGAAAGAGCTTACAAAGAAGGCAAATTACCGCACGATGATTTTAAATCAGTAACATGCTTGTCCGCAAAAAATATCCCGGAAGAAAAGGGTTATGCAACCACTCAACTATTTTTAATTAATTCTACATGCGGCAAAAACAAAACTTCATATATCCTTAAAGAAATGGCTGATAAATATACAGAAGCACGCCATCTTGCCGATTTTTATGGTATTAAAAGTTTAGATCAACTTATTTGGCCAAAGATAAAGCCAGGCTATCCATCATTGGCCATTCCTATCGCCCTAATTACATATGACAATCATTATCTATCTTTGATGCCAACAGCACCCGGAACATCTTTAGATAAATATATGCAAAAATATATATCAGAACCAAATGAGCTCAATAAAAAACTTGTTAAAGAAGCCTATTTTGAAGTTGGACGAGCTATGGCAAAATTTCATCAACTATATATGAAAAAAAATGGAAAAAAGCTTACCCCTACAACAATTCATGGCGATTTACATCATAAAAACGTTTTTTATGATCCTGCAAAAAAACGTGTTGTTTTAATTGATAATGAGCGCGTTCCAGGTTTTTTTAAAACTCCAGAATCTGCCGTTACAGATATTGGAACCATATTTTTTGTTAGCACATTTGATGGAATTATAGTCCCAGGAAATTTGGACAAAGAAGCTTGGCTCTCGATGGTTATTCCCGCATTTTTGAAAGGATATGTGAGTCAGTACCCAAAAAATAACCGCCGAGATGTACTTCAAGAAATTATTATGGGCTTAAAAGATTTTGCATTCGGAACCAATCGAGCATTCACTTTTGAACGCTACCATCACATACTTGATCAGTACAATACCCTAAAAAAAATAGGCCTATGATAGTATTTCAAGCGCATCATTATAATGATGCGCTTGAAATAAAAGAATAAGCTTTAGTTATTTATTTTTGGCTCCATGTTATCAACTGATACGCTACTCCAAGTGCCGCGACAGGCACAGCAAACTTTGCACCGGTTCGCAGAGCGGGCTTATCTTCAAATGACTGCATGCAATAATAAAAATTGCATGTGATAGATTGTTTTTTTCCATATTTTCTTATGTGGCACACTTGATCGTTACTTTAAATTCCATGGCACGGCTATAACATCTTCGGTAGTGGCATCATATTTTATGCACCCTGTATACAATTGGTATGGGCCTCAACCAATTACACCAATACCTACTATTGCAAAAAATATTCCATTATTGTTTATACATTCGTGTGACGACATGATAACACCGGTATACTGCTCTCAGCTTTTGAGTAAAATGGCTCGAGACAACGGCAACAATGATGTGTATTATCTCGAACTGAGCAGTGCCACCCATGGGCAGTATCAATTGAGTCATGAAGCGCAAAAATATCAAGATATTGTTCATGCTTTTTATCAACGATACGATATTCCGCACGACCCCGCCGCCGCCCGCGGCCTTGTCCACCTCGACGCCTGCCGCCTGGGATAAACACACGACAGGACTTCATGCTAATAAGCTCGCCGACCCTAATTTAGGGATAAAAATGGCGCAAAATAGCTCGCAATCGGTGATTTAGAAGAAATCGTAGCTACGCCTGGCAGGCGTAGCTACGAAGTAGCGAAGGCTGGTGCGCCATAGCCCTTAGAGCGATAGCGTAACCTATACGACCCTTCAATACCCTTTAATATATCGATCCTATCGCTACTTCCAACCCTTACCACCCCAGTGCTCACGTAGATGCCCTCGCCCCTATCCCCTACCCCTGCCACCTAGGTAAAAAATAGGTTAAAAAATTGACAAATGTGATTTTTATGGTACTATTATAGTAAGTACACTAAGTAAAACAAAATTAATTTAAAGGGAAAATATGATAAAAAAGCTTACAAAATTCTTATTAATACCGTTATTAGTAACCGCTCAGATACAGTCCATGGAAAACGCAGAGGTGGTTGACACAAGAGCAATCAAAGCCCTTGGCGCTGCAGCTTTATTTTGTGGAGCCTACTACGGCGCAAATCTCACAGCCGCGGTCCTTCATGAGCTGGGACACGCTACAACAGGTAAGGCTTTGTATAACGACCCGATTAATATTACTCTGGGACAGACGCCGAAGTCATCTACTATAACCTTTAAAATAAACGTCTCAACAGGTGAGTATGACGAAGTTGAAAACACTGAAGGTATTTTATATAAAAATCCGTATGTGACTATCAACAGAAATTTTTTTAAAAATGGCGGAGGCTCTAGTCATAATCTGGATAAGGATTCACGAATCAAAAATTTTATAGTCAGTGCCGCTGGCCCAGTAGTAGGAACATCATTTGGCGCACTCATAACAAAATATGCTCCATATCCTTATAATGTAATAGGAATTCCTATTATTATAACCAACTTAACTCAATTTATTCCCTTCAATATTAATGGATCTACAAGTGATGGAAGAAATATGGTAAAGCAAATATTTGATACAAACAAAAAATACAGAAAATTTGATGTGGATGAAGCTAAAGCTGCAAAATATTTTAAAGCAAAATATTTTGCAATGGTGGAATAGTTTGCGCAGGCATGGGACTGGCTATGGCTCGCTCCCTAGGTTATTATTAAATTCTTGTCTAACAATCTGTCTTAAATATTAAAAATAAGGGCGTTCAAAATTGAACGCCCTTATTTTTTTACTTAACTAATTTTGCCCACCTCAATACCTGCCATTTGAAATAAAAATATATAAAAAAATTGACAAATGTAATTTTTATGTTATTATTAGATTAATTACACTAAAGTAAAATAAAATTAACATCAGGGAAAATCATGGTAAGATTTACAAAATTCTTATTAATACCTTTATTAATAACTGCTCAAATAAGGTCTATAGAAAATAAAGATATAGCTATAGGCGCGGCGAAAGCCGTTGGCGTTGCCGCGCTCTTTTACGGCGCGTATTACACAGCAAACCTCACCTCAATAGTAGCTCATGAAGCGGGGCATGCTACGGCAGGAAAAATTTTATACAATGATCCAATTAAGTTGGTGTTTGGATGGGGGTCTTCCGGTGTCTTTAACCAAGTCGAAGATGTTTTATTCAAAAATAAGTACATAACGGTCGATAAAAGTTTTTTTAAAGACTATGCGGGATTTTCTTGCGGAAAACCTTTGGACGGCGAGAACCGCAATCGAATGAAAAACATACTCATCGACGTCGCTGGTCCACTGGCCGGAACAGCCTTTGGTGCACTTATAACAAAATATGCCCCATATCCCTATAATATTATAGGAGCTCCTATAATTATTGAAAACTTAACCCAATTAATTCCCATAAATCTCGATAACCAATCATTCAGTGACGGAAGAGACATAATAAAACAAATCTTTTATCCGAACAGAAAAATATACAGAAAATTTGACATTCACAGGTCTAAGGCTGAAAAAATATTAAAGGCAAAAGACATTTGTAATGGTGGAATAGTTTGCGCAGGCATGGGACTGGCTATGGCTCGCTCCCTAGGTTATTATTAAATTCTTGTCTAACAATCTGTCTTAAATATTAAAAATAAGGGCGTTCAAAATTGAACGCCCTTATTTTTTTACTTAACTAATTTTGCCCACCTCGACGCCTACAGGCTTGTGCCGTTGCAATAACTTCTGATACAACACTCGCTGGTTTATTAATAAACTCTGCGGTTATATCTATGACTTCATTTGCCAGTGCTGCATTGGGATTTGCAAGAATATTTGTTATAGTAGCGACTTCTGTTGATTCTGTAACAGCCTGCAGTAATATGCCTGTTGCCGTATTAGACCTTATGCGTAATGAGCAACAGAA
Source organism: Candidatus Babeliaceae bacterium (assembly GCA_041660765.1). NCBI lineage: Bacteria > Candidatus Babeliae > Candidatus Babeliales > Candidatus Babeliaceae > Candidatus Babeliaceae bacterium. The sequence continues at coordinate 692,891 of JBAZVR010000001.1, forward strand.
AATTTTATAGTTTCGCTCGCCCTGCCTGTGCGCCGTAGCCTCGGCGTAGGCGTAAGTGGCAAACCGAATAACTAATCCCACTTGAACCTATGCACCCTAACCCTTCGATACATCGCTCTAAGAGCGGCACTCAGGGCGACGGGTGCATGCATTCAAACAAATTAAGTTATAAATTTAATTACGCATTATGTGAAGCACTTGATCGTTACTTTAAATTCCATGGCACGGCTATAACATCTTCTGTAACTCGATAACAGATATCCCCAGCATATATCACTACGCCTTTTGCGATATTTAAATGTGGATACGTAGCCCTAAAAGCTTCAATGCCACGAATATCACTTTTACTTACAACTGTAGCAGACTTGACTTCTATGGGATAAAATCGACCGTCAATTTCAACAAGAATATCAACCTCGGCTCCGGCCAATGTCCGCCAATGATAAAAATGGGGGGCCATGGGCAGTGCACCGCAAAATCCTTTTATCATATTAAAGCAATATGATTCAAAAAAGGCTCCCTGCATAGGACTTGCAGCTAAAGCCTCCGGCGATGATATGCGCTGTAAATAGCACGCAAGACCAGTATCAGAAATAATACCTTTGGGCTTAAGCGACAATCTTTTAATGGCATTCATATGAAAAGGGGGCAATTCTGACCATTGATAGGTATGCACAAGTAACCGCAGCCAACGCTGCGCTGTTTTTGGAGCAACGCCAAGCTCTCTTCCCAACTGAGAATAATTTATTTCCTGCGAAGTTAAAGCCGATAACAATGATAAAAAAGTACCAAATGCTGACAAGTCTTCTATATTTTCTAACAGCCGAACATCTCGCTCAACGTACGTTTGCACATATGAAGAAAAATAAAAAGGCAATGCATTGTTTGGCAAATCGATAGTCCCAGGCATTCCACCACGCCATATAGCCTCTATACGCGATGGCACATGTTGCAATAATTCTGAAGAATTTTTAAAAAAAGTATCCGGGTTCTTTAAATACTGCAAAAACCAATTTTTTTCGACATCAAATTCATCATACATTTCATGCGGTGTCATAATACCAATGGGAATAATCACCACCCTTCCAGCCAAACTTTCTGAAACCGACTTTAAAATTGATAATTGCTGGGATCCTGTCAAAAAATATTGCCCGGGTGCATCAGAAGTGTCGGCAAATCTTTTTAATGAAGGTAATAATTCTGGAACAAACTGTATCTCATCTAAAATTAATGGCGAGGTAAAATCTTTTAAAAAAAGATCGGGATTGTTACGTGCGTTATAAATATCCTGAACTGGGTCAAAAACAAATATCTTGATATCTGGAAACATATGAGCCAATAATGAACTTTTCCCAACCTGCCGCGCACCGACCAAGAATATTATTTTAAATAATTTTGAAAAATCTTTAATAAGCTTTTCATAAATACGTTTCTTATAATTCATAAAACACCTCGTTAATTAATCATAACAATACCATTTTACTAGGTGTTTTATCAATATTTTATGGAAATTGCTTAACTCCAAGCTTTTTCCAATCGGCTTCAAAGATATCTATACCGATTTCTGAGAGCGGATGATAGAGAGATTTTTCGAAGATATCGGTTGATACTGTTACGATATCAGCACCATGCAAGGCGGCTTGATGCATGTGCCATACAGAGCGTACTGATGCTGCCAAAATTTCGGTCTCATAGCCGTATGTGTCAAATATTTCTCGCACATCGCTCACAACTTGCAAGCCTGCGCCATCAATATCTTCTAGTCTGCCAATAAAAGGAGAAATATAATCAACGCCGAGCTTTGCCATCATCAGTCCCTGCAATGCCGTAAACACCAACGTAATATTGAGTGATATATTCGCATCGACAAGTTTTTTAATAACAGAACAGTATTCCGGCCAACAGGGGATTTTAACAACAACATTATCAGAAATAGCTGCAATCTTTTTTGCCTGCTCAAAGACAGCGTTCGGATCTTTTTCTGTTACTTCTACGCTCACGGGGCTATCCCCCATGAGTTTGCAAATATTTTTAATAACTTCTATGGGCAAACCGGCTTCTTTGCTCAGTGACGTTGGATTTGTGGTTATACCGTCAATAAGCCCAGAATTTGACCACTTCTGAATATTTTGAATATGCGCTGTATCTAGAAATATTTTCATACCATACTCCTGTTAATTTTTTATTACAGCACAGTATATAAAGCGAGCCTTTTAAATACAATAGTATTGCTTCTGCTCACATTTTTTTAATATACGTAAAGTGTAAACATTTTTAGATACTTAAAAATATAAAGGGAAACTATGTTACTTTATTGGGCAGCAGTATTTTTTATTATCGCACTAGCAGCAGGCATTTTAGGCTTTACCAGCATTGCTCGTGAAAGCAGCGCCGTAGCTCGCATTTTATTTTTTGTTTTTATCATACTTTTTTTGATTTCTGCCATCATGGGAACAGGGTACTTTGCATAAACATATTTTTGTTGTGCAAAAGCATGACGCAAGCCACCTTCACTACGATTTTAGGCTGAAAATCGGCAATGTATTAAAATCATGGGCCGTACCAAAAGGCCCTCCTACAAAACTTAATGAAAAAAGACTAGCCATACCAACTGAGGATCATCCGCTAGCATACGCAACATTTAGCGGGACTATACAAGAAGGTAACTACGGTGCGGGGACCGTAAAAATATGGGATCACGGTACATATTATTCTCTCAAGCAAGAATCCCTCGAAGAATCTTATGATAATGGACGCATGGAAATATGGCTCGAGGGGAAAAAACTTACGGGTCCCTACGCACTTATCAAAACTCATCTTGGAGATAACAACTGGCTGTTGTTTAAAATAAAAAAAACAGGATTACAAAAAACGTGATTAAAAAAAATGTAGAAATAAGTAATCCTGACAAAATATTATTCCCAAAAAGTGGAATCACAAAACACAATATTATTACATATTATCAAAATATCGCAGATCACCTATTGCCCTTTATGCACAATAGGCCACTTACCATGCACAGATTCCCAAATGGAATAGACCATGAAGGGTTTTATCAAAAAAATGCGCCGGATTTTTTCCCCAGTTGGATAAAAACGATACCAATTGCCAAAAAAAATGGCGAAATAACCCATTATATTGTCTGCGAAAACATAGAAACGCTTACCTGCCTTGCAAATAGCGCATGCATTACACCGCACTTATGGCTGAGCACCATAGACAAGCTCCAACAACCTGATCGCTTAATATTTGATCTTGATCCATCAAGTAACGACTTTGATCTCGTGAAAAATATTGCACATAATCTCAAAAAACTATTAGAAGAACTTGGGCTTACGCCCTATCTTATGGCAACAGGGTCTCGTGGTCTCCATGTAATAGTACATATTAATCAAAGAGATAATTTTGATACCGTACGCGAATTTGCACATAAGTGCTCTTATATACTAGAGCATGACAGCCCCCAACATGTTACGCTCGATATTCGTAAAGACAAACGCGGCAAAAAAGTATTTATTGATACGCTCCGTAATAGTTTTGGAGCAACAGCTGTTGCTCCGTATGCTGTCCGAGCACGCGAACATGCCCCTGTTGCAACACCACTTTACTGGGAAGAGCTTGCTGATCGCACATTACGTTCAGATATGTTTACGATCACCACCATATTTGATAAAATAACCTATGACGGAAACCCATGGAAAACATTTCATGGTACAAAAAATCAACTCACGTAATCACATAATCGAAAATATAATCATGCTGAAAAAATATTTTATTATATTGTTTTATTGCGCATCTATACACAGCATGCGTAACGGCAATCAAATAATGGCTATCATTGAAACATCGGACAAAGCATGTGTAACAATTCCAGCTGCATATATAAGCAAGTTAACATTTCATCAAAAAATTTTGCACGCCATAGAAAACAGCATAGGTATATTTATGCATCATGCCCAACCATCAAGCATTCTTGCATTTCTTGGTATATGTATTAAATACCATGATATTGATGCCGCAAACCCTTTTATACCTGAATATAAAAAAACTTCACAGCTCGCTCGGTATCTTTATCAAGAAACAAAAATAAGCAAACATACGCTTAAAGACCTTGTTGAACTTGCACGATATCACAAAGCTCCTAACAGTATAAAAAATGCTCTTTACTGTTTATGTGCTCACACATTAACACCAGAAGAAATAGAAAAATTTGATACGCCAATCTACAACAATATTGCACGATATTATTACCTGCTAACGCATGAAAAACTGAATAATTTCCCCAAAAATATTACAATCGATGTAAACGAATACATGACCTACAATGCCCCACTTCTCGTGGATAAAAATAAAACACTTAATCTGGAAGAATATACTATCTCTGATCTATCAGGCATTGAAAACATACACGATATTAGAACAACGCAGAGCCTGTTCGTAGCACACAATACATTACGCACGCTGCCTGTACAATTTTCAGCTACGCTCAACAATATGCAAAAACTCGATCTTAGCCATAATGAACTTGCAGCATCATGCTTAGAAAATATACACGACTTACCACAGGTAATACATATCGATATCAGCAATAATAGAATTGACTATATCCCAGAAAAATTTGGCCATAATTGCCCAAAACTCCAAGAACTCAAATTACATAACAATACAATAGCAACTATCGCTCCAAAGTGGCTCAAAACGTGCAAAAAAGTAAACACGCTAGCCCTCAATAACAACCACTTAGAAAGTATACCGTATTATTTTTTGCAACAACTGCCAGAACTTACTGATCTTGATCTTTCACATAATAGACTTTCAGAGTTTCCGCACAAAGAGCTGCCATATGCAACAGCTCTTTACAATCTCAACCTTGAAAATAATGCACTGTCGACAAAAACCATAGAAGAAATACAAGCAGTGGCAGGCACAAAAGTTATCTTAACTATTTAATAACAAAGTTAATAATTTTATCGGTAACATAAATAACTTTAACAATCGTTTTATCCTGCAACCATTGAGCAATTTCTTGTCGGGCCAACGGCTCAACGACCAACTGTGATTGTCCCACCGAAAGATTAATACTTGCGCGTAATTTGCCGTTAACCTGAACCGCTATAGTTACCTGAGACGTTTGAACAAAATCAGGATTATACGTAGGCCACGTACATGTATCAAGCTGCTTATGTAATATTTTTTCTAAGAGTTCACTCGCGATATGGGGTGCCATAGTAGATAACAACACTAAAACTGATTCCATGCTTTCTTTATTTAAACGCATATCTTTCTCAAGAACATCATTTAAAAACTCCATAAATGCAGGTATAGCAGTATTCGGCTTAAATGCATCCAAACGCTCCTGAACTTGCTTAATCAAGACATGAACACGCCGCGTTACTTCTTCGGTTTCTTGTTCAACCAAAGTTTTTGGCTGCACCATATGCGCCCACAATCTATTCAGAAAGCGCTTAATCCCCTCCAAGCCATTATCCTGCCATTCGCAGTCTAATTCTGGTGGCCCCATGAAAAGAATATACATACGCAGCACATCAGAACCGTATCGTTCAACAATATCATCAGGGTTTACTACGTTGCCTTTTGATTTTGACATTTTCTCTACAAGCCCAGATTTTTCTGAATATTTACAGACCATACCCTGATTAAACAAATGACTAAATGGCTCATCAAAAGATAAATAACCTGCGTTATACAAAAATTTTACATAAAAACGCGCGTATAAAAGATGCAAAATAGCATGCTCTATCCCACCGACATATAAATCAACGGGCAGCCAATAATTCATGTCTTTTTGACTAAATGGTTCGTCTTGTAAATCTGGATTTGGATAACGTAAAAAGTACCAACATGATCCTGCCCACTGCGGCATAGTATTTGTTTCTCTTTTTGCAGGACCCTTGCACGTTGGACATACGGTATTAACCCATTCGCTTATGCCCGCAAGAGGAGATTCGCCCGTTCCTGTTGGTTGATATTTTTCAACAATCGGCAACTTCACCGGAAGTTCACGTTCCGGCACGGGCACAATGCCACACTTATTACAATGAATAAGTGGTATCGGCTCGCCCCAATAACGTTGACGAGAAAAAACCCAATCACGCAATTTATAGGTGACTTTTTTTTCTGCAAGACCCTTTTCTACGCAATAATCAGCAATTTGTTGCCGTACCTGTGCGGCAACTTTACCAGTAAATGGTGCCGGCTCAATTAAGATGCCATGCTGCGTATCGGTATAACATACTTCAAAACGTTCAACTTTTTTGCGTTCTTCAGCGTCGGTAGGAAATAAAACGGCTTTTAATCGAATATTGTATTTTTTTGCGAATCTAAAATCACGCTCATCATGCGCAGAACATTTAACAATGCCTGTACCATAATCAGCAAGTACAAAACTAGCAACCCAAATAGGCAACTCGCCATTGCCTACAGGATCTACAATATATTTTCCCGTAAATACACCGAGTGGATCTTGCACTAATTTTTCAGGATTATTTGCACGAGCTTCGATAATTTTTGCACATGTATCCAAAATCTCTGCTTTATTATCAACGCCTTCTAATAGCTTGGGTAATAAAGCATGATCAGGCGCTATCACAACAAACGTATCTGCTGAAAACGCTTCAAAATGAGTTGAATATGTTTGTATAACAAGATCAGAATCTTTTACCGGAGCTGTAAAAACAAGCCCTTCACTTTTACCAATCCAATTACGTTGCATCGCCTTAACTTTTTCAGGCCATTCAAGTTTATTAAGACCATCCAATAATTGCTCTGCATATTCAGTAATTTTGAGCACCCACTGCCGAACATTCTTTTGCTCAACGTGCGTACCGCAACGCTCACACGCATTGCTCACCACTTCTTCATTAGCAAGCCCCGTCAAACAAGATGGACACCAGTTAATGGGCACAAATGATTCATACGCAAGACCAGCCTTAAACATTTGTACAAAAATCCACTGCGTCCATTTATAATAATCAGGATCAGTGGTATTAAGTTCTTTTGACCAATCATACAATGCGGCAACTTGCTCAAGCTGTTTTTTAAAAGCAGCAATATTGCGTTCAGTACTTATTTGAGGCTGAATGCCCTTTTTAATAGCATCGTTTTCTGCAGGCAATCCAAAGGCATCCCAGCCCATTGGATGTAATATATTATAGCCCTGTAACCATTTTATACGCGCATAAACATCCGATAACACATATCCACGCCAATGACCAACGTGCAGGCCAGAACCGGAAGGATACGGAAACATATCTAAACAATAAAATTTCTTACCATCCCCCGTAGGTTTTGTTTTTGCTGGAGGATTTTTCGCCCACCGCTCCTGCCATTTTTTTTCTATTGGCGTAAAGTGATATATCATGTTTATATCTCAGATTTATCTGTAGTTTTACTTCTATTATAAATTTCTATTTCTTGTCCGACTTTTTCTTGTTTTTTATTTTTAATAAAATCTTCTAACGCTTGTCTTATAACTTTACAATCTTGCTGTGAATCAACATCAGAAGATTTTTGCATAATCGACACAATGCCATAATCAATCAATTTCTCATATTGCTCCACAGGAAAGCTCATATTACCAGCAACCTGATTAATTCCAGAAGCGAGCACATCTTGTAAATTATTTTTTTTATTTCTTACTCGAGATAATTCACATTTTGCTTGAGAAATATATTTATTATTACGCGATGCGCTTTCCAATTCACTCACAAGTTCAGTCTCTTCCGCTTCAAGCTCTCGCAACATGTTGTTTGCCACGGATAATTGTTTTTCAGAAACAATCATATTCATTGGCGTTAAAACAGAATAAACCGTTACCAATACAATAAAAATATATTTTTTAGATATCATAGCTTCAAATCTCTGATTTTGGGTTATTATTCTCTTCAACTGACAAAACATGTATTTTCTTTAAAAGCTCTTCGTGAGCGGCAATTTTTATGGGATCATCACCAACAAATGTCGACAGAACGTCAGCTGTTTCTTGCAACCGTTTCAGCGCCAATTTTTTTTTATTTTTATCATCCTGCGGCTTTGATCCAATGAACCCCTTCAAGTGTGTATACTGCTCAGCAAATAATAAACATTCGCCCTTTTTTTTATCAAATTTAGCATTAAACGCATGTGCTAACGACTGTATCTGTTTTTTTTTCATAAACCCAGCCATCAGCTGCTTATTTGTTGCATCAAGAGATACCAGCACCGCATGCTCTTCATATCCATCTAACAGCCCGCTTTTGATACTATCTGATAACGTTTCTTTCTCATCTTGCAATACTTTTTCTAAAGCATCAAGATTGTTACCCATGCCAACTAATGCTTCAGAGCAATCTTCTGTGACAACAAAATTCATAGGAGTTGAATGCGTAGCGAGCAGCTTCTCTTCTGGCGATAAAATCTTGCGCTTAACCGATCTACTATTCCCGCCCTCTTCCATGGCATAACTCATAGAAACAGCAAGCAGCATTACCACATATATCATAGTTTTACATTTCTGATTTTGGATCATTATTATTTGCTTGAGACGCTTGCTTATTTTTTAAGTTTTTCGCCTCTTGCATTTGTTGTTTACACTTTTTAACCAAATTCTGCACTTCCCCGTAATTACCAAGATCATCTATAATCATATCACCCTGTTTCAAGATTATTGTATGATGCAATTGATTTATTAAAGACTTTTGTATCGTAATATTTGATAATGCATCATGAAGCTCCTGTATTTTTAATTCTGCATTATTCAACTGTTCAACAGAATATTGATTCTTGTACTGATCAATCTTTAGAGCCGCATTTTGTAGATTATTTATCAGTTTTTGCTCCCTCTGTAGAAGCAAGTTAAAAACAGACTTTAACACGAGCTTGTCATTTGGCGTAACATAATTTTCCATCCGAAAAGTAGGCCGGCTGGGCGCACTCAAAGCCCTTAGCTCATCCATATAACTATCAACTTCAACTGCTTTATCTTTTTTTACTCTATCGGTTGATATTTGTATCTCATGTATGGTTAATGCCCTTTTTATTGGACTCTTCTTCATTGATTTACCAACATGCGCAGAACCAGGCGCAGACGAAGATTTTACTATCTTATCAGGAAATTTTTGAGTAATATCCTTCTGATATTTCGTCATACCTTCTTCCATAGCATAAACACTGGAAATAGCACATAACAATACAAAAATAAAATTCATAAAAAACCCCTGGCTTTTATAATTAAAATTATAATAATGAAACATATATAACATACAAAAGAGTTATAGCCACCGGCAATTTAATATACTTAAATCCAAATAGCTTATACAGTATATTACATAATGTAATAACAATAAAGATCGGATAAGCGGCGACAATAAAAGGAACAGAAAAATCCAAGATTGCTGTAAGTCCCATGCGAGCAATTGCGGCCGTAGTCACCAAAACTAAGCCTACAGAATGCATGTAATTAATGTTACCACGCAAGAGTGAATGTTGAACATAATCAGCAACAACTGCCGTTAATGACACCGTTGTTGTAAAGCATGCCAAGAACACGGTTAAACCTATCAAAGCAGCGCCATACGTTCCTAAAATCCTTAATGAAATAGCGCTAAATATCTGTCCTTCATTAAGAGCTTCCAACCCATGCCCGTGAAATGCGCCTAAATACCCCATGCCAACATATACCCCAGCCAATAAAAATGCAGCGCAAATACTAGAAATGCCAGCGATTTTAATAGCATTGCGTGTTGACGTTTTTTCATCAGCGTGCGCATAACGAGTTAACAATGAAACAATCATAGATCCAAAAAAAATCGACCCTATTAAATCGAGCGTATAATAGCCATAATGAAGACCATCAATAAATAATTTTTTTACAGAAAATGCACTTGGCGTGATCGTAACTCCCTTTACCATACCAATAACAATAATGAGAAGTATGCTCGTCACTTTAAGCGGACTTAAAAATTTACCAATAATATCAAGCAATCGACTTGGCTTATACGTAGCAAAAAAAGTTAAGCTCAAAAAGAAAACAGCAAAAATCAGTGGCGACATTGCCGGTAAAAACGGTTGCAACATTTCATAAGACAACATCACAATACGAGGCATAACCACCAACGGCCCAATAATCATCATACAAAAAAGCGTTGCTATAAAACCAAATGGTGTACCAAGCCTATCAAAAAAAACTCGATAATTTCCATTAAATGAAACAATGGCCAATAAGCCGAGCAAGGGCAAAATAACTCCCGTTACAATAAACCCCGCAAGCCCCGCCAAAACATTGCTACCAGACTCCATGCCAACACGTAACGGAAACATCAAATTACCAGCACCAAAAAGCATCGCAAATATAGTCAAGCTTGTCATAACAACAATAGATAAAAATTTCTTATTCATAAAATCTTTCAAGTAAAAAAGGAGAAAAAATAAAGGCTAAAAATAATAAAAAATATGAGGCTTACCGCCACATATTACACGAAAAAACGGCCGGACAACAACCCGCGCCATACAAAATACATGATACATGTGATGAGATAGATAATGAGATGGATGCTGCCTGAGCATTTCGCACGTCAGACTTACTGTGACTGCGAGTGGACATGATGACTCCTTAAGATGAATTATTAATAATTTCTCAAGATAACAAAATACCAAAAAAACGCAAGCGGATTCCCCTTGGCAAGTGACTCAATAACGGTTAGGATTATTAATAAAAACATCTCTTTACATATAAAAAAGGTAATTGTGAAAATACAAGAACAAAAGCCCACACCCGTCGTTACAGAACACGATGAAAACATACTTGTTGTTAAACGAACAGACCTATTCCCGGTTATTGCATGGCATGGCCTACAAGAAGTCGACCAAGCCTATTTTAGCAACATAATAAGCCAAAAAAAGCAATTTTTGCCGCGCTCCCAAATGGAGCTCGATCCTGAATATAAGCAGATTATCCCGTATCTTATTTTTACTTATGAAGATACGTTTTTCTTAATGCAACGCCAACCTCATGCAACCGAGCAGCGGCTTAAAAGTAAAATGAGTCTCGGTATTGGTGGTCACATCAGAGAGGAAGATATCACTGGTGACGATATTATCAGCTGGGCTACGCGCGAATTTGAAGAAGAAGTTGATTATAAAGGGTCTTATACAGTAGAACCGCTCGGCCTTCTCAATGACGATTCGAATGAAGTCGGTAAGGTTCATGTTGGATTTGTCTATCTCCTCCGCGGCGACTCCCCACTTATTAGCGTCAAATCAGAACTAAAAAGCGGAAGACTTGTCACGTTAGAAGAATGCGATATGCATTATGATACGCTGGAAACATGGTCACAAATTGTTGTTGATTTTCTTCTTGAGTGCTCAGAAGGCAGTGGCTGCTGCTGCTCAAAATAAGTAATTAGCTATATTAAAGAAGGGCACGGTTTTTCACCGTGCCCTTGTGCATTAAAATTATATTTTCTTTTAACAATGGATAACGCTTAAGCATTCGCTCATGCTTTAGTTTTTCACCCTCTTCATGGGAAGCTCCCCAACGTGTTACAATCCAGGGCGTATAATATTTCTTTAATATTTCAAAAATCTTTTTCGTTTTTTTAATATTATTATTATTTTGATCTCCGTCCACATAACAATAACTCATAAATCGCAACATAGAATCTACCGCAAATTTTTTAAAGCCAATGCCTATTCCTTCAGAAATTTGTAAAGATTTGAAAAATTGAAGAGGTGATTTATCTTGAAGTTCTAATTTTTCTTCATCAAGCCTCCCTATCATGTGCTTCCAAACGTCAGGAACGGCTTGCTTTAATTTATCAATATCATAAGCACATGCGCCTTTAAACGAAGCAGATAAACATACAATTGTTAAAAAATATCGTAACAATTTCATAAATTTCACCTTCGCGTTTTTGCTGAATCAACATAATAATAATACGTAGAACCGCCCCAACGGGATTTTGCGCCGCCGGTCCAAGAATGTATTGTAATTTTTTTCTTAATCACATAATTAATATAGTATTGGAACCACTTTTTCATCGATCCGGGATTACTTAATCCAATCTCACATGCGGCTTTATCTAAAATCTGTAAACATTCATTAATCAATTCTGAGCGCTTTTTTTGATTAATTTTTGTTGGCTTTTCATCATAAAGCGCTTCATACAAGACATATATGAACAAATCTTTTGAACAATTTTGATATTCAGGGTTAAAAATAACATCTAAAATTTTTCTACTTTTAGCATACGTACCATGACATTCGGTGCAAAAAGCAATATCCGTTGCATAACAATATCTAAAAAATTTGTTCCAGTCTTGTTCAAATTCTACAGCATTATAAAAAAAAGTTACCGCCGAGTACTCTTCAACTGTAAGAAGCGGGCACTTATCTTTACTCAAATCTTTAAATTTTAAATAATAATATTTAAACTTACTCATATTTTTTATATCAGCATGAGCATCTCTAAAGTGTGCCACCGTATTATAAACATGACTTGGCATGTCAGTTGCAGAAAAAAGCTGGCTCGATATTACTAAAGCTAAATTAAAAATATAATATTTTAAAAAACGCATAATTACCTCGATTAGTTATTATTACTGATTCTTCTAGTGATAAAAAATGACTCCAGCATAACAAAGCGTTCCATATTTTTTTTCTAAAGGAAATTCAATACCCGAATCTAATCTTGTTTTTTTAATAATATCGTCACCCGATTTATATAATTCAGTAAATTTGTTATATAAATGCATGAGCTCTAAACGCTTCTGCACACTTTTGCTTGAAGCAGATTCGTCCTTACATATCAATGCTGCTTTTTCTTCATCTGACAAAGGTCTTTCATAGATAACATTAAATAACCTATCATAAGCTTCATTATTGAGATTTGCTTGCCAAGCATGTCTAACGCAATATGGTACACCATCAAAGTGCTCTACATCTAATACAGAGCCTGTTATATACGGATATTCTGCATAAAAAGTCAAAATGTTTTTGGTTTTTTTAATATTATTATCATTTTGGTCACCAGTAATGTAGCAATAATCTAAAAACTTAAACCAATAATCAATTTCACATTGTTTATAACAGGCTTTAATCGCATCGGTTAATTTATCAGCTTTAACATATTCAATGCAGTATTTTTTTAAATACGCTTTATTTTCAAGCATATCTTCTACCCTGTACTTTAACGGCTCTGAAGCGATCTTTAACTTATCAATATCATAGGCGCATGCACCTTGAAATGAAGCCGATAAACATACAATTGTTAAAAAATATCGTAATAATTTCATAAATTTCTCCATCAATCTATTCTTATTATTTAAATAATTATATTACAAATATTATACTAATCTATAATTTTGTCAAATTTACATCTGTGTAATTATTCAAATAGAAAGCTGCCAGGGGTTATCATAGCGCATTTTCAAGAAAATTAGGCATAAAAAAAGCCCCGAGCATAGCTCGAGGCGTAATTTAATCCCTGGCAGTACCTACTCTTCCAGCCCGTTACCAGGCAAGTACAATCGGCGCTGTAGACTTAACTTCCGTATTCGGAATGGGAACGGGTGTGACCCCACAACTATACCCACCAGGAAAATCTTTAAAATTTGTATTACTAATCTTTTTTCTTATCTCTAAACTAATATAACCTAGATAAAAAAAGCCCCGAGTGTAACTCGAGGCCCTAATTTAATCCCTGGCAGTACCTACTCTTCCAGCCCGTTACCAGGCAAGTACAATCGGCGTTGTAGACTTAACTTCCGTATTCGGAATGGGAACGGGTGTGACCCTACAACTATACCCACCAAGGAAATTTTTCAAATTTTTATTTGTGTCTTGAAATACATGCAATGTAAACTTAATTCCCTAAAATTTTTATCGTTAGCAAAGACGTTTTATAAAAAACGTGATTAAAACATTCGATTTATTAGTACTGGTTAGCTGAACACATTACTGTGCTTACACACCCAGCCTATCGACCTCGTAGTCTTCAAGGAATCTTATTTTTTGGATTGCTCCAAAAAGGGGTATCTTATCTTGAGGCGAGTTTCCCACTTAGATGCTTTCAGCGGTTATCTCTTACGAGCGTGGCTACCCAGCTTGCTTATGGTAAACAACTGGAACACCAGAGGCTCACTCATTCCGGTCCTCTCGTACTAGGAACAACTCCTCTCAAATACCCTACGCCCACGACGGATAAGGACCGAACTGTCTTGCGACGTTCTGAACCCAGATCACGTACCGCTTTAACTGGCGAACAGCCAGACCCTTGGGACCTTCTCCAGCCCCAGGATGCGATGATCCGACATCGAGGTGCCAAACCTCCTCGTCGATATGGACTCTCAGAGGAGATCAGCCTGTTATCCCCGGCGTACCTTTTATCCATTTAGCAATAGCCCTTCCATTCGGAACTACTGGATCACTAACTCCTGCTTTCGCACCTGCTCGACGTGTATGTCTCGCAGTCAAGCTCCTTTATGCGTTTACGCTCTACCGACGATTTCTATTCGTCTTGAAGGAACCTTTGAATGCCTCCGTTACATTTTGGGAGGCGACCACCCCAGTCAAACTGCCCACCAGACACGGTTCTTCGCCCGGCTTACGGGAATTCGAAGTTAGATCTTCAAACAGACAAGGGCGGTATTTCAAGGTTGGCTCCATGCAAGCTAGCGCTCACACTTCAAAGCCTCCCGCCTATCCTACACATATCGATCCAAAAATCAATGTCAAGTTACAGTAAAGGTGCACGGGGTCTTTCCGTCCAGTCGCGGGAAACCGGCATTTTCACCGGTACTACAAATTCACTGAGTGTATCATTAAGACAGCGCCCAACTCGTTACGCCATTCATGCAGGTCGGAACTTACCCGACAAGGGACTTCGCTACCTTAGGACCGTTATAGTTACGGCCGCCGTTTACCGGGGCTTCAATTCAATGCTTCATCTTGCGATTGACATCTCCTATTAACCTTCCGGCACTGGGCAGGCGTCAGACTCTATACATCCTCTTACGAGTTCGCAGAGCCCTGTGTTTTTGTTAAACAGTCGGTTGGGCCTCTTTGTTGAAACCTAAAAATGCTTTCCAGATATAATCTAGTAACATTATAGGCACCTCTTCTCCCGAAGTTACGAGGCTAATTTGCCGAGTTCCTTAATGATAATTATCTCAACGCCTGAGCATTTTCAGCCCGTCTACCTGTGTCGGTTTGCGGTACGATCACTTATACAACTCGCTAGAGGTTTTTCTAGTCAGTGTGGGATCAGTCAAACACGTCTCGCTACTAGAGCTCAACATGCCCATCATACTTCAAGGATAGCAATTTCGCGGATTTGCCTACGAAATTCCTCTTTGTACTTAGATTGGCAAACCATGAGCCAAAATAACCTACCCTACTGCGTCACCCCATCACTCAATCGCTGATAAGTGGTACAGGAATATTTTACCTGTTTTCCATCACCTACTCCAATTGGCCTCGGCTTAGGGATCGACTAACCCTGAGCGGATGAACCGATCTCACGGAAACCTTAGACTTACGGCGAATAGGAATCTCACCTATTTTTTCGTTACTTATACCAACATATTCACTTCTCTAGCCCATCACCTGTCTTTACAGTCAAGCTCGTATCTGCTAGAGAACGCTCCCCTACCCCTGCGTTAAATAAATTTAACACAAGCCATAGCTTCGGTAATTTGTTTGAGCCCCGCTCGTTTTTAAGCGCAAAAACACTTGACCAGTGAGCTATTACGCTTTCTTTAAAGGATGGCTGCTTCTAAGCCAACCTCCTGGCTGTCTGTGTATTTTCACTTCTTTTACCACTTAACAAATATTTAGGGACCTTAGCTGATGGTCTGGGCTGTTTCCCTCTCGACTATGAGGCTTATCCCCCACAGTCTGCCTCCTGTTTTCTAGCGTTGCGGCATTCAGAGTTAGTAAAAGTCCGGTAAGCTTGCGCCCCCAAAACTTAAACTGTGCTTTACCTCCACAACGGATCCAACAAGGCTATACCTAAATATATTTCGGGGAGAACCAGCTATTTCCCAGTTTGATTAGCCTTTCACTCCTATCCACACCTCATCCGAGCAGTTTTCAACCTACACCGGTTCGGACCTCCATCTCATTTAACTGAGACTTCATCCTGGACATGGATAGCTCACTAGGTTTCGGGTCTATCACATGCTACTTAACGCCCTATTCAGACTTGCTTTCGCTACGGCTCCGTTCTTTCTAAACTTAACCTTGCAACATACGATAACTCGTTGGCTCATTATGCAAAAGGTACGTGGTTGCGCGTACGTATACATCGCTTCCACCGCTTGTAGACAATTGGTTTCAGTTTCTATTTCACTCCCCTCTCGGGGTTCTTTTCACCTTTCCCTCACGGTACTTGTTCACTATCGGTCATCAAGTAATATTTAGCCTTACCCGATGGTCTGGGCAGATTCCCGCAGAATTTCACGTGCTCTACGGTACTCGGGAGAATAGATACTTATTATATTTAACTTTTCGCTTACAAGACTGTCACTTTCTATGGTTGCCCTTTCCAGAACAATTCGGCTAAATTAAATATTACATAAGCTAAAGATTGCGCTCTTTAATCATCTAAATCCCACTACCCCTATAACACAACGCACGCAGGCTATCACATGTTATAGGTTTAGGCTGTTTCCCTTTCGCTCACCACTACTGAGGAAATCACGTTGTTTTCTCTTCCTAACGCTACTTAGATGTTTCAGTTCACGTCGTTCGCTTCTTTACCCTATGTGTTCAGATAAAGATACCTTAGGTCAACTAAGGTGGGTTTCCCCATTCGGAAATCTCCGGATCGTAGCTTTATTGACAGCTCCCCGAAGCTTATGGCAGCCTTACGCCTCCTTCATCGCTTCTTGATACCAAGGCATCCACCAAAAGCCCTTTTCAATTAATCACAAACTTTACTAACTTATATTGAGATAAACTCAGTTATTTGTAGAATTAAATTTACATTACATATATTTCAAAGAACACAAAATTTTTATAAACATCGAAAAAAATTCAACATACCTTTTTTGGTGGAGATGATCGGATTCGAACCGATGACCTCCTGCGTGCAAGGCAGGCGCTCTACCAACTGAGCTACATCCCCCTAAGATTACAAATCTTGCTAAAACAAGATGGGAGGCTAGGCTATGGTGGGCCTAAGTCGACTTGAACGACTGACCTCCCCGTTATCAGCGGGGTGCTCTAACCACCTGAGCTATAGGCCCGGTATGTCTGTATATTAAAAGCCTATGATTTTGCAATCATAAAACACACCTTAAAAACTTTAAATTTTAAGATATTAAAGAATCTCCCTCGAAAGGAGGTGATCCAGCCGCAGGTTCTCCTACAGCTACCTTGTTACGACTTCACCCCAATCACTCTCCATACCTTCAGCACTCGCCTCCCTTGCGGGTTAGCTAAAATGATTTCGGGTACAAACAGCTTTCGTGGTGTGACGGGCGGTGTGTACAAGGTCCGAGAACGTATTCACCGCGTCGTTCTGATACGCGATTACTAGCGATTTCAACTTCATGAGGTCGGGTTGCAGACCTCAATCCGAACTTAGATTGGTTTTTTGAGATTGGCTCACTTTTACAAGCTTGCAACTCTTTGTACCAACCATTGTAACACGTGTGTCGCCCTAGGCATAAGGACCATGCGGACTTGACGTCATTCCCGCCTTCCTCCTGGTTTCCCAGGCAGTCCCATTAGAGTGCCTTCTTACGAAGTAGCAACTAACGGCAGGAGTTGCGCTCGTTAAAGGACTTAACCCAACATCTCACGACACGAGCTGACGACAGCCATGCAGCACCTGTGTAATTGTTCGAAGTTACCCTCGAAAAGCTCTATCTCTAGAGCGGTCAAATACATGTCAAGCCTAGGTAAGGTTCCTCGCGTAGTGTCGAATTAAACCACATGTTCCACCGCTTGTGCGGACCCCCGTCAATTTCTTTAAGTTTTAATCTTGCGACCGTACTCCCCAGGCGGATCACTTATCGCGTTAGCTACGACACTAATCTTGCAATGCAAGAACAACGTCTAGTGATCATCGTTTACGGCGTGGACTACCAGGGTATCTAATCCTGTTTGCTCCCCACGCTTTCGTGCCTCAGTGTCAGGAATAGACCAAGAAGCTGCCTTCGCCATCGGTGTTCCTCTCGAGATCTACGCATTTTACCGCTACTCCGAGAATTCCACTTCTCTCTTCTATCCTCTAGCGTACCAGTATCTACCACTGACTCCCGGTTAGGCCGAGAAATTTAATGATTGACTTAATACACCACCTACACACCCTTTACGCCCAATAAATCCGAATAACGCTCGCACCCTTCGTATTACCGCGGCTGCTGGCACGAAGTTAGCCGGTGCTTTCTCTAATGGTACCGTCATTATACAGCTGTATTAAAGCTGCGTTTTTCTTCCCACTTAACAGAAGTTTACAATCCGAAGACCTTCATCCTCCACGCGGCGTCGCTGCGTCAGGCTTTCGCCCATTGCGCAAGATTCCTCACTGCTGCCTCCCGTAGGAGTCTGGACCGTGTCTAAGTTCCAGTGTGGCCGTACACCCTCTCAGGCCGGCTAACCATCATCGCCTTGGTAGGCCTTTACCCCACCAACTAGCTAATAGTACGCAGGCTCGTCTTTTAGCGACAGCAAAGAGGCCATCTTTCTCCCCGAAGGGACTTATGCAGTATTAATCTCGATTTCTCGAGGGTATTCTTCACTAAAAGGTAGATTCCCACGCGTTACTCACCCGTTCGCCGCTTTACTCAGCCCGAAAGCCTTTCTCGCTCGACTTGCATGTGTTAGGCACGCCGCCAGCGTTTATTCTGAGCCAGAATCAAACTCTCCATCACAAAAATTGTAATTGGATATGATCGCAAAATCATAGGCTAAATTTTTAGAAATTTTTTTCGAATATTTCAAAGAAAATTTTTTATCAATCAAGGCGGTTTGCCTTGCTACTGCTTCCTTTTGAAGACTCAAATAATTCTACCAGTTTATTATTGAATGTCAACGTTTTTTATTAAATTGTTTTCAAGCTGTTTTTCGATACAAAATTCAAAAAACACAATAAAAAACCGGTGCGTTTTATTCGAGAAAGATTTCAATGAATTCGACCGCGTTTGCTTGTTTTTGAGTGCTACTTGCTGTCGAGTTCAGGGATAATTATACCTATATGAGGTGCAATGTCAACATTTATTATAAAAATAATATAAAAAGTTTTAAAAAGCATAAATAGGGTACATAAATATATCTTATTGACCGGTATTTTATGATATTCTTAAAGAAAAACAACCCTTCTATATGTAAGATGTATATATGTTATATGATGAACTAAAAGAAAAACTTAAATCAATCGAATCCGACATAACAACGATTACCGCTTTTTGGAATAACTCTCACAATGAAGAGGAGTTCGAAAGACTTGAATCAGAAAGCTTACAAGAAAATTTTTGGCAAAACCCTCATCAGGCAACTATCTTAAAAAGATTACAAGCTCTACGCGCGCAACGCGATCAATATAGAGAAATTATAACAACAGAAAAAGAGCTCGCCGAGCTCATAGTTCTTTTTGAACACGATGAAGTCGAATTAGAGAAATTAAAAACAGAAGTTTTTGCATACATTAAGATGGTCAATCGATTTAAAATATTATTACTACTACATGAAGAGCAAGATAGCGCTAATTGCTTTTTAAACATTAATGCCGGAGCAGGCGGAACAGAGTCTCAAGACTGGTCAGAAATACTCTTAAGAATGTATGTAAGATTTTGCGAACGAGAAAAACTTACCGCAACACTTATAGATTACCAACCAGGGGAAGGCGCCGGTATAAAATCAGGAACTTTATTCATTAAAGGAAAAAATGCATACGGTCTTCTTAAAGGAGAACAGGGCATCCATAGGCTTGTTCGAATTTCGCCCTTCGATGCCAACAAGCGCCGTCACACTTCGTTTGCTGGAGTTTTCATAACTCCTGAAGCTGATCATGTTGAAATAACAATAGATCCAAAAGATTTACGTGTTGACACCTACCGAGCAGGAGGCGCCGGCGGACAACACGTTAATAAAACCGATTCAGCCGTTCGCATAACACACTTCCCCAGTGGAATTGTCGTGCAATGTCAAAATGAACGATCACAAACTCAAAATAAAGAAACTGCTATGAAAATGCTCATGGCCAAACTTGTACAAAAAGAAAAAGATGAACAACAAACAAAATTATCATCTATAGAGAAGAAAAAAATCGAATGGGGATCTCAAATAAGATCCTATGTATTGCATCCCTATAAATTAGTTAAGGATCATAGAACCGAGTTGGAATCGGGACAGCCAGAAGTAGTACTTGATGGCGACCTTATGGATTTTATTGAAGCTTATTTGATCTGGTATAGCAAAAAATAATTACCTATAAATATCGTACTATTGATATTAAAGAGCCGCTTATAGTATTATTAATAATAGGAATATAATAATACTATAAAATAGCGAGCGGCTATGAAAAACTCTTTTTACTGTACAATTGTTTTAACAATAGTTGGATCATCAGTATTTATATCAAATAATGCTATGGAATCAGCAACTTATGAAAAACTAAAAAACAGAGTTGCCGCCCTTAAACAAGAGCTACAAATCCACAGGGAAACGCCCTCACGCATCCCTGTGCTCATCGCACTAAAAAACTTACAAGCAACTATTGCTATTTTTTGCGCATCTGAAGAAGCGCTTGGACGCAAATCGCAATGCGTAGAACTACAAAAAGAGGCGCAATCAATTACGCCTATCGCAATACAAAAACAGTTTCTAATAACACCTATTAAAAAAGAAGAGTGAAATTATGAAAAATTATAATCTTATTGCAATCATTGTTATCATGCTTTCATGCTGTGCGATTATTTATGGTCTTGCAAAAAAAGAATCTCAAGAAGATCCAGTAAAATTAAAAGGACACGACACATCGTCAACAAGTCCAGTACCAGCAATCGTAGAGGAATAAATGAAGTTTAAAGGGAGTTTATATGAAGCATATGTATTACCTATTAACACTCCTATGCCTAACAATTAATATTGCAACAATCGAAGTAAAAATATCATATGATGAATATATTAAGCTTAAAAAACAATATATAGAGTTAAAACAAAAAATTTTAAATTTAAGCGCGCGTAATAGCGTAGGCCTGAGCACTCAATACGCAAATCTCGATAAAGAAATTGATAAATTTTGCGAAACTTCAAAAAGTTATAATAGCCAAACGCTCAAGGAGTGGTGCACGAATTTGCACAATCAAAGAAAATAATCCGTCCTAACGATGAATAATTGTTTTATTTTTTTAAAAAAACTGGCCGTGCCAATCGTAGCTTGCCCAATCGATAGGCGTAGGTAAGCGGAGACTGGTGCCGAGGGCCGGATTCGAACCGGCACAGATATTACTCCACAGGCTTCTGAGACCTGCGCGTCTACCAATTTCGCCACCCCGGCAACTATTTTAATCTGTAAATAATGTGCCTGCTAAAAAATGCGCGTGTAAATGAAATACACGTTGGCCTGCATTATGGCCATTATTAATCAAAAACTTAAATTCCGATGCACCTGCGATTTCTGATGACAGTGTTTGGGCCATGCGCATCATTTTCGACCCATAACAACATTCTTGAGGCGCAAAAGATTGAATATCTTTAATATGTTTTTTAGGAATTATAAGATAATGAATCGGCGCCTTCGGCGCTCTATCTTTTATAACAATAATATCGTTATTTTCGGAAACAATCTCTGATGGTATTTGTCGTTCTATAATTGCACAAAAAACACAGTCGTTCATAAAGTCCCCCAATTAATATTGCCAAGCCTTCAAGCGTGGATAAGCGAAGCCTGGTGCCGGAGGTCGGACTCGAACCGACATGATGTTGCCATCGCGGGATTTTGAGTCCCGTGCGTCTGCCGATTTCGCCACTCCGGCTTTAAAACATAAGGATTTTATTGTATCACAAGGTGCAATAAAATCAATAAATTGATTAGCCCAAAGAATGAGATAATGTTAATAACGGAACATATACGGCAACAAGAAGCAATCCTACAAGAAGACCCAATATAATTAATAATGACGGCTGCAATATGGTAGTAAAAAAAGTTAAAGATTTATGAACCCGCTCACGATACAACTGAGCTGCTTGTTCTATCATCACCGCCAATGTACCCGTTGATTCTCCAATTTTGCACAATGCTTCTAACTCACAAGAATTAATATATTGTTGATGCATTAATGCATCACTCATAGCAACACCCGATGTAATATCGCGAGCAACAGCCTCCAACTCAGATCGCAATACCCTATTAGAAATTGGCTTACTTGCTATAACAACAGCATCGACTAAACGCACACCGCCCTTCACAAGCACTGCTAACGTTTGCAAAAAAAATGCCACCGAAACAGTCCGTACGCAAACACCCAAAATTGGCGTTATAAGAACAATGCGATCGAGCGTATCTTTATAATGCGATAGCCGAGATACTATATATATCCCATATGCCACACCAGTAAAAATTACTAAACATAATAATCCATACCAACTTCTTAACCCATGGCTTATAGAAAAAACAGTCGTAGTCAGCCATGGCAACTTTTTATCAAATGACATAAAAAGCGACTCAAATCGCGGTATAACTCCTATAAAAATGATAAAAAATATGAGACAGAAAAATATAAAGGTGATACTTGGCATTAAGAGCGAATTATAAATAGACTTCAAAAACTTTTGTTCATATTCAGCATATAACGCCAAACTTCCTAATGCCCCTTTGAGATTCCCCGACTCTTCTCCTGCCTGTACCATGGTGCACGCAAAATCGCTAAACAGTCCATCGTGATAAGCAAAAGCTTTGCTCAGCGGAATGCCTTCTTGAATAGCACAAGCGCAATCTTCTATAACAGATTTTAAATAGCTGTGATTGCACGTAGATACCGTTATCAACAACGCATCGTGCAACCTAATCCCTGACATCAGCAATGACGCCAAATGGCGATAAAACGTGGCGATATGTGTTTTTGTATCACCAAAAAATCTATGTCGCACAGTAATCGATGCCTTAATAAGCGCTATTTCGCGCTGCAAGAGATGCGCTGTCAAATGCTCGATCGTCCTGGCAAATAACCGACCCTTTATTGTGGTGCCCGTCAATGAAATACCTGACCACTTATAATAAGGCATTTTGCACCTCCAAGCCGCATGCCTTTTTAAAATCATCTAAAGTTATGTCTGATGTTACCCGTATTTTTTTACGTCGAGCAGTTGCTCCAGAAATAATAGAAACAGATGCTTTCGGCAACCGTAAAGCATCTGCCACCATTGCAATAAGTTCATTATTGGCTTTATTATTTTCTGGAGGGCTTTTAACATAACACTTTATCAAACCAGATTTATCTAAAATCCATTTTTGAAAACCCGCCTGAGGGACAACTTTAATATCAATAATAAGTGTCATACGATCCTATTTAACGTTTTGCTGATAAAGAAAGCTTGCATAAACTATTAAAACATTTATGCTTTCCTGTATACAGTTTTATATAAAAATTGTACAGTAGGAGAGATGGCTGAGCGGTCTAAAGCGCTTGCCTGCTAAGCAAGAGTCTCGGAAACGGGGCACGAGGGTTCGAATCCCTCTCTCTCCACCAGTCTACGTTTATCTGGGCCTTCAGGCTCGGCAAACTACGACTGGCACGGCCAGTCTAAATTTTTTCGGCCAAATTTCTTGAAAATAATTATGCGCCCATAGCTCAATTGGACAGAGCGTCAGACTACGGATCTGAAGGTTGGTGGTTCGACTCCTCCTGGGCGCACCAGTTTCTTTAAAGACTTAATCATCAATCAAAAAACTATCTACAGGCAAATCTTCAATCTTTAACTTCTACCCACTTTTTCTTATTGCGCACTTTTTTTAATTCAACAAAGAAGGGCTTTTTGCAACGATCTCTTGGAATGCTCACCGTATGGATTGTGCCATCGATATTAACACCCGATAAAAGATCGATCACCGCAGGTAGTTGGTGCACAAAAGCCGTTCTAATAAAATCCAAATGCCCCAAATCAGAGCCGCCAATAATTACTCGTGCCTGCACAACATTTAAAAAGTTCTTAAGTTTTCTTTCAGAAAACAACGGAACTTTAACATTGCAGCAACGTTCTATATATTTTGAGGCATAATATGTTCCCTGCGGATCAGATATCTGAGTCCAGTCGCCCATGGAATATAAAGAAATAACATGTTTAAATATTGGCGATGCAGCGTATTGCGCTGTAGCCTCCTGTATTGGCGTAGCCAAAAGAATCAACTTATCAATATTCAAATGGGTATCATGCCGCGCTGCAATAATGCGCCCCAATTCTAATGCAACATTACCACCATGACTATGTCCAATAAGAGTAATCGGTCCTTTATAACCACGTATCTGCTGGTATAACATTTCTGCGGCATTTCTTCTGGCGCTAAACGTTAATTTGCCAGACCAGCCAAATGAATAACACGAAGCTAATGGATACGCTTCAGGATCACCCTCGCTTAAAAGATACAAGAAACGTGATAATAAAAATCTTCTATTAAGTTTATGAGCAGGCACTAATCCAATAGGAGCGTCAATCACATGCAAAATGGAGGCGGCTATAGGAGGCAACGTACCATGAATGGAAATAACTATTGGGCAGGTATCATTAAGATCAAGTACTCGAGGATATTCTGGCTTACCTCCATGTTCTTTTTTCTTTCTTGTTTCACATGAAGAGACAAGCAGCATAACCGCCAAAAATAAAAAAAATTTATTATTCACAAGATAACGCATGGCATTTCACTTTTTTGTAGGGATAACTTAATGAAATATCACTATTCAGTGTAATGCCATGCGTCTTAAAAATTCAATAAAGAGTTTAGTTATCTAATCGTATGAAAAAAGCATCACCATACCATTGCGCAGGATCACGTGGGTTTGTAAAATTGGCACCTATCATAACAAATCCCTCATTTTCTAACCATGCTTTAACATCTTCAAATAAATATTGTCCGGCATAAGCTTCGACAAAACTAACTTCGGTAAAAATTGCTTTTACCGTTTTAAATATACGCGGAGAAGCCTTTAATACATTTAATTCAAAACCCTGCATATCCAGCCACATAAAGTCTATATGGTCCACATTGTAATATTGAGCCCAAGAATCCAATGTTATTCCAGGCACCGTTATAATGGAATTGAATCTCACATCAGAATATCTCAGATGCTCCTTTGGCGGCAGCAGTGAACTTGATGCGCTAGGAGAATGAGGATCACGATCAAGTGTAGAAATATACATATCAACATTTCCATTTTTGTCAGACAAGGCATATGGATAAGCTTTAACGTTATAAAGATTTTGGGTATTTTTGAGAACGCACTGAAAAAGTTGCGGGACAGGTTCAAAAGAATGTATAAACCCATTTTTAAACACATGAGCCATCCTCATGGTATCCCCACCGTCACAAGCTCCAGCCTCTACAATAACCAAATCTTGTGGCAAGTATTTTTTTAATACATCAAATATCAAATGTGGATTACATTCATCTAATTGAATAAAACAGGATATGTTAAAAATTATGGTTAGATTAAAAAATAAAAACATTTTCTTCATAAAACTTCACTCTAGTATGTTGATTGAAAAAATAAATTAAAAATTATTATTTACATATATCTCATCCA
Source organism: Candidatus Babeliaceae bacterium (assembly GCA_041660765.1). Classification (NCBI taxonomy): domain Bacteria; class Candidatus Babeliae; order Candidatus Babeliales; family Candidatus Babeliaceae; species Candidatus Babeliaceae bacterium. The sequence continues at coordinate 718,634 of JBAZVR010000001.1, forward strand.
AGCCTCCCAAAAAAGTAATAAATTCAAATCCTTGAGATTCCAAAAATGTTCTTATATCTGGATCTTCATAATTATTCTCGACGCTTATAGCTAATATTTTTATCTTATTAAAATCAATCGATTGCAATATTTCCAATTCACCACCCTCAGTATCCAACGACAGATAATCAATTTTGTACACACCCTGCTTTTCCAAAATACTTTCTAACGTCACGCTTGGCACATCCATAATGGTATAAGATCCGCCATGAGCGGCAATATCACGCTTCATGCGCGCAAAGTGCAATGGATGATAGGTATCAACCATACCACTTAACATTTCGGCATAACCCTTAACCGCAAAAAATTTTACAAGGCCACAAGTATTGCCAACGCAGGCATTAACACACATACAATTTCTGTTTTTTAATAACAATTCAAATGCGCCTGCAAGTGGCTCAAAGCAAATCCCTTCCCACCCAAGCTCTTTCTCAAAAAAATAGGTATTACTAAACTCCAGTCCATCATGAGCCCCAATATCAACAAAAAAGCCTTTTCTTTGATCATTAAAATAACGCTCATGCAAAAATTTATCCTGACCAACCTGACTAACATAAGTTCGAATAATACAATTATTGTACAAGCAAGATAATAAAAATAATTGGTATATAATTTTTGTAGAATTCATAGACACTCTCCTGAAAATTAAAAAAATACAATTGCATTTGACAAATTTTTATGTTACTGACTAAAAAAAGCTAACTCCAAATTCATAAAAAAGAAATAACATGTTTAGAAAAAAAATATTATTTTTAATTTTTGTAAACACGCTGTTAGCGGCAATTACCGAAAAACCTTTTGTTATCATAATACCGTCATATAACAATCAAGAATATTACCAAAAAAATCTATCCGATGCTCTTGACCAAGAATATGAAAATTATCGCATTATTTATATTGAAGACGCTTCAACTGATAATACAAAACAGCTCGTAGAACAATTTATTGAAAATCATAAAAATGCCCATCGTATTACGTGTATTTCAAATAATACACGCAAAGGCGCACTAGAAAATCTGTACACTACTATTCACACATGCAATCCCTGGGAAATAATAGTATGCCTAGATGGCGACGACTGGTTATATAACCGTCACGTCTTAGAATATTTAAATGCCGTTTATCGAAATTCTAATGTTTGGATGACATACGGACAATTTATTCAATATCCCGCCAATTATATTGGATGGTGCAAACAGATAGCACCTAATGTCATCCAAGAAAATTCTTTCAGAGACCAATTATGGATCTCGTCACATCTCAGAACTTTTTATGCTTGGCTATTTCAAGCAATTAATAAATCAGACCTACAAATTAATGGAGAATTTTTTCCTATGGCATGGGATTTGGCTATGATGTTCCCCATGCTAGAAATGGCCGGAACTCATAGTAAATTTATAGAAGAAATATTATATGTTTATAATCGTGAAAATAATCTTAATGATGAAAAAATAGATCAACAAAAACAACTAAATTTAGGGTTTCATATTCGATCATTAACTAAATATAAGCCTTTACAAGCATCAGAAACTGTACATTTAAAATGGGGGAAAGTATGAAAAAAAATTTTATATACACATTATTTTTATTACCATTATTATACTGCTCAATAATACGCAGTGCAGATAAAAATTTTGTCGTCATTATACCAACATATAATAATCAAAATCGGTGCATCGCCAATCTGATGTCTGTTTTGGGCCAATTATATAATAACTATCGCGTCATTATTATTGATGATGCATCAACAGACGGTACCGGTGATATTTTAGAACAATTTATTAGTTATTATCAGCTTCATGATAAAGTTATATTGATAAGAAACCAATCGAGACAAGGGGCCCTCGCAAACATTTATAAGGCAGCCCACATGTGCGATCCCTACGAAATAATTGTTGATCTTGATGGCGATGATTGGCTTGCATACGATGGAGTTTTATCATACCTCAATAATGTATATCAAGACGAATCAGTGTGGATGACCTATGGACAATTTTTACAATACCCACTTGGACATAAGGGATGGTGCAGGCAACTACCTCAAGAAATCATCGAGAATAATGCATATCGAGAATATCTATGGATAACTTCTGCGTTACGCACATTTTATGCAAAGCTCTTTCAGCTTATCAAAAAAGAAGATTTGCAATATCACAACACGTTTTTCCCTATAACAAGTGATCTTGCATTTATGTTCCCCATGCTAGAAATGGCCGGCAATCACAGCAAATTTATTAAAAAAGTGCTCTATATTTATGATCGAAATACAGGATCAAATGACGAACATATGAATAAAGAGTTACAAGAAACCATAGAATTACATATTCGTAGATCAAAAAGATATGCACCACTCAAAAAATTATAAGAAGAGAGAAATATCATGAAAAAAATAATCTTAACAAGCGTTTTATTTTTATCAGCTAATGCTCAAGAAAAATTTTCGCTTATTACAACTCTTTACAATGAACCACGACTTGAAAGACTGCTCGAATTCATTACGTGCTTAGAAAAAAATATAGCACATGACTCTATAGATGATATCCACATTGCCTATGATACAACAAAAGATGATTCGTATAATCTCTTGCTTCATTATTTAAAAATACGACCAATCACGATACAATACATACAAAAAAGACCAACATACGGGCAACTTTTTGATTATGCACATCAACATGCAAAAAATAAAAACATTATTCTAACAAATGCCGATATATTTTTTAATCACACGCTTCATCTATTAGATGGCATTGATCTTACTAATAAATTTTTGGCGATAACTCGTTGGCAAGTACAGTTAGATGGAGCGATTACCTTTTATACGGACAACGGATCACAAGATACATGGATATTTAAAACGCCATTACGCAAATTCCAAGATAGCAACATACCATTAGGCATTTGTGGATGCGATAATTGCATAGCCTATCAAGCAATACAATCAGGGTTAGAAGTATATAACCCGAATCTTTCACTACAATGCTGCCACGTCCATCGATCAAATCTATTTACGCAAGAGCATGGACAGGTATGCCCCGGCCCAAAACAAGTAGTCCCCATGTCAAAAATCTATTCACATAAAAACTGTCCTCTCGAATTACAGATCAGCAAAGAAAATGGTTATCAAGAATTAGAAAAATATAAAAATCAAACACCCCTAGAGCGTTCTTATACTATGAGCAAGCTCTATAATGGCAACAATTTTGCCATTGCTGATATTATTACAGCAGAACTTATGATAGGACAATATCAAGACCAAGAATTCGTAAAAAACATACAAAACTATTCACAAAGAGACTATGCTCTATGGCAGGGGCTCATATCGCTTGGTTCAGAAAAATATGATCTTGCGTATACACATTTTCGGGATGCCTTTGAAAATGGATTAATTCATTGGCGAGTACAATGGTATGCGTACTTAGCGCTACAACATTTTAATATAAAATCGCTTACGCACAGAGAAAAAAATGTCCGCTAATAATCTACGCCTATTATGTATATTTTTAATTTCAACAACACTCATAACAGCTGCACCAGCAGAAAAAAAAGTAATTTACATAACCCCAGGTTTATGGGGGAATCTTTTTGATCCATATTATGAAAGCATGTGTCAACTCAGACACATATTGATAGAAAAAGGCTATAAAGTAGAACAGGCCAATTCTATCGCATCATTACCTGATATGGAATGGCTCATAACGTTTGACCTACCATTCCAAGAGCTGCACCATGTACAACAGTATCCGAAAGAAAAATGCGTGGCATTTTTATGGGAGCCGCCTTCAGTAGTTCCTGAAAACTATAATAAACAACTGCATAAGCATTTTTCACGAATATACACTTGGGATGATAGACTAATTGATAACAAAAAATATTTTAAATTTTATTATCCCGTATGCTTTCCCATAATAAACACTCTGGTCCCCTTTACAGAAAAAAAAATGTGCACGTTTATTTTTGCAAACAAGTGGTCTGGTCATCCGCAAGAGTTATATTCTGAACGAAGAAAACTTTTAGAGTATTTTGAAACATTACCTACGCATGAATTTGATTTTTATGGTAGATACTGGAACCCGAAGTTGTATAAAAACTATAAAGGGCCCATAAACAATAAAATAGAAATACTGCAAAGATACAAGTTTTGCATATGCTATGAAAACGTTTATGGAATCCCAGGCTACATAACTGAAAAAATATTCGATTGCTTTAGAGCAGGATGCGTACCCATCTATTGGGGGGCGCCAAATATTAATCATTATATTCCAGAAGCTTGTTACATAGACCGCCGTAGATTCGCCAACAATCAGGAATTGTATAATTTCATGAAAAATATGCCCGAAGCAGAATATAATAATTATATACACTCTGTAGAACAATTTCTTACAAGCGCGAGCGCATACCGCTATTCTATTCCCTATTTTATAGAATTATTTGTTAATCTCATCGAAAGTACAAGTAAATCATGAAATATATATATATTATTCTCGCTGCATACACAGCAGCAATAAGTACCACCCCTCTGTATTTTTGCACAGCAACCAATGATATGTATTTTGCACAACTTATTAATCTCATAGCATGCATTCATAAATACAATTTTGATGAACTTGCAGAAATTGCGGTTTTTGATTTGGGCATGACCACGGAACAACGCACCAATTTAAAAACAGTACAAAAAGTATCTATCCATGATGTGGAATTAACACATCCAGATTTATTAAAACCTGTAAAAACGAGAACGTGGGGCAAGCCCGTACCCGGCTGGTATGCCTGGAAACCAGTCATCATAAAACAAGCACTCGATTTATTCCCCTATATACTGTATATCGATGCAGGAACAACGCTATACGGACCACTTGATTACCTCTTTTTATATATCACAGAGCACAACTATTTTTTTCATAATGGCAGCCCATGGTGCGTTAATCAAGAAGCAACACAACACGTTATAAAAAAATTTAATTTAGAATCACCGTATAATCACTGGATCTTACATCCAACAACACGTGGTTTAGAAGCAGGACTCATGGGCTTAACGCGCGCAATGCTTCAGGATTTTGTATTACCTATGTATGAACTCACTAAAGATTTACGTAATTTTGAAGATGATGGTACCGCGAGTGGCGCATTTGGCAACTCGCGGCACGATCTTACACTTTTTTCGATTCTTGCATTACAAAAAAATTATACCATCCACCAGCACGTTAACAACCCACAAGAGCCGTGCTTATTGCCGACAACTCATGGGCTATTTTCACTACATATAGCATGTAATAAAGAAGATCTACAAAAAGAAACTGCTATCTATTGTTCGCGAAGTGATTTGAGCGAACTTGATAAAAATTGCCCATATATACGCTTAAAATAATTACCTTAAGCGTATATTTAACTCTTTCAACAGTTTATTTATTTGGCGCTTATGATCTTTATACGGCCGCAACATATGTGAATCTATATAATAATTTTTATATAGCTTTTTAGTATCATATGCCCAGTTGCCACGATCAATACGTCTATTTACGGTATGACCAAGTTTAATTAATTTATTTGTTTTTTTATTCCATTCATTAAGACAGTATGAAAGCATATATTCATCGGTTTGCCACCCAATCTGTAAGCAATTCCATTTTTTTATAATATGCGGAATTTCTGCAACATCTGTAATATCAAAAATATCCATAAATACGGATCCGCGGGCAACATTGTAACATATAGGGTATCGATTATTTTTAATATACCAATCATCAGCTCTATCACGATACACTACAAAATGATCATCGGTAATATGCCTCACAGATTCAATAAAATAGTTTTTACTGAGTGGCAACATATCAATATCAGACAATATGCATACGTCATCGGGGAAGTATGCTGGTAAAAACAACCGTATCACTTGCGCATGCAATGCCGTTGGCACACCAGGAATAGGATCAAATCGTATCACATCGCCAACAGTTTCATCTATTTGCGTCCCTGCCGGAGCAATAAGTGCTAGCGTTGGACGCACGCCCACAATATCTTGCCAGGCCTGCGCCACCATTGGCCAAAAATCGATATACATCGGCTTTGTGTCGGTTGCTAAAATTACTCTGTCTATTTTTAAGCACTCGATGGTCGTGCATGCAAAAAAAATAACTAAATATATTTTTACAAATTTCATGATCTCACCCTATCATTATGCTGCAAACGCAAGTTTTTCTTTTCTATCAATATAAAATCTCAAATTATTCTGCAAATGCGTATAATTGGGAAAAGACTTAATTGCAAGGCGCAAAGCGGCTTCGCCTGAATCATATTCTTTGATATACCAGGCGCATCGGCCCAAAATATCATGACGGATAAAATCGTACATATATTTTTCCACAAATAATACATCATCCTGAGGATACGGAACTTGTGCTGCACGCTGTGCAAATAAAAAGCTCAATGCCATACATTGCTTATTTAAATAATACTGAGCAATACGTATAAGTGGCTCCGCTCGAGATGGTCTATACTCATAAGCACGTAAATAATAATCCAACGCTTTTTGCCACATTTTATGCCCTTCCAGCGCAACGCGACTTTCAAAAGCATCACCTAATTTGTAATATGCCATGAAGTTTTCTTCACTCCATCCCTGCATATGAGTTCTGATTTCATAATATTTACAAGCATTGGCAAAATCACCTAGACAGGCATACGTTTGAGCCAAATAAAAAACAGTTCTTGGATCATGCGGATTATCATGATAACTTTTTAATAACAAGTCCCTGTCTCTCAGCCAGCGAATAGCAGACTTATCTCTCCCAACTTGCGTATTTCCAAGCCTAAAATAAATAGAATCAGGAACTTTATATGCGGAGCCAAAATTAAGAACTTCATGAACAACACCAACAAAAAAAAGATCGTAATGCGATTTCATAAGTCGAACACTATAAAAATCTAATGAAGAGCTCAAAATTCTTAGTAAATAACAGGGGATCTGATCATCAAGATGCTCCAAACAAAAACCAAGCAAAGCTTCAATATCATTCAAATACCATTCAGCATCAGGCATAATCATATAAGGAACCTGTGGAAACTGTTGCCGAGCAAGATCCAGAGCTCTATTGCGTGATGTTGCAAAATCAATAAACGGCTCCTGGGCAAATGCATAATTTTTAATGCTACGCTCCACAAAAAACTCCTGCGCTTTTTCTAGCGTAGCATCAGTCGACCCCGTATCAAAAATAAAAAACGCGACGTCATCATCATGGACATACGTCGCTATGGTCTCTTGAATAACATGCGCTTCATCCTTTACCATCAACACAAGTGTGAGCAGCGGCTCCTTGGCAAGCATATAAATGTTCAAAAACAAAAATAAAGTTACAATAATTATTTTTTTAAAATTAATCATACCTCTCCTTTTTCAGTGTGACAATTCCTTCAATTACTTACATTTCAGATATATAAAATAATTGATTTATCGTAAAGAAGAATTACACTAAATAAGAGAATGTTTGGAGAGATGGCTGAGCGGTCGAAAGCGACGGTCTTGAAAACCGTTATTCCGAGGAATCGGAATCGTGGGTTCGAATCCCACTCTCTCCTCCAAAAAAGTCCTTACTACGCATGCCATCATGAATTTACCTATTTTTATACAAGGCATTATTATCGGCATATCCTTAGCCGCACCAATTGGCCCTCTCAGTATTATCTGTATTCGACGTAGTTTAACCGACAGGTTTATGGCGAGTGTAGCAGTCGCACTGGGCGCGGCAACTGCAGATGCTCTTTTCGGTTTTATAGCCATATTTGGCGTAACAACTATTTCAGCATTTCTCATGCATCATAACGCCCTCTTACGTTTTGTCGGGGGTCTTTTCCTTGGATACCTTGGAATAACGACCCTACAAAGAACATCGGTTACAACAACTTCTGGCAATAAATCACAATTTCTCATAACTATTTATCTATCCACTTTTATACTCACCCTCACCAATCCCCTTACGATCGTAGCATTTGGGGCACTCTTCACCGTCTTTGGCATTACAGAACTTGTTAATAATTATACAACAGCCCTACCCCTTATTTCTGGAATATTTTGCGGCTCTGCTACATGGTTTATTTTTTTAAGTACGTTTATTCATCTCTTCAAAAATAATTGGAAACCGGGCACCCTCACCCTTATCAACAAAATTTCCGGCATTGGGCTCATCGTCTTCGCCTGCATCGCCTTTATGAGCATCTTAAAAATATAATAACAATAGTTTTTTACTTGATCGTCAAACGCTGCTACAATTGCCACTATTAATTCCAATTACAACAGGTTATATCATGAAAAAAAATATTCTTATTATTGCATTAATAACATTACTCCCAACAACTCAATGCTTCAGCATAGAAACAAAAACAGTTCTCAGTTTCGGCGCTGGAATAATTCTTGTCGGTTTCAGCGTATGCCATGGAAACAAATGGCATACAATATATACACAACAAAAGCGTGATGCTAAAACTACGTCTGACACAATATCTACTGCAGCAAAAAGAGCCATAGACAACAACCGACAGGACGCAAAATTTTTCACTATAAGCTTAGGGCTTGCCGGACTTGGCTTATTGGCTTACTCAAGTTACTCATATTCACATGCCATGCCCTCTCATACGTATTGGCACAATGCTACCTCACTGTTCTTTCCAAAACAAAAAACTTTTTTAGGCTTTAAAGTCTATTAGCTTAAATCTTGACTAATACGCATTTCTGTAGTTTAATCATAAATAGTATTATTAAACTACAGAAAGAAAAAATCTCATGATGTTATCGCATAACATTTTCTCAGTTTCATTTTTTGCCCCAGCCAGAACTTTCATGGCAGCACTTCTTCTTTGGCCTTTGGCCTAATTCTTTTTTCTCCATCTTTCATTATGTAATTAAAAACTCTTTCTTTTTATTTTTTTAGGATAACTTATGAAAATAGTTATATCGTTCGCCATGCTATCATCCATGCTATATTTTTCTACACACGCTATGGAATTATCTCAAGAATCTATTGCGTCTTGCATAACAGAAAAACCAGCAACCATTCATATCTTTGGAGCCACGCCACGTTACTCAGCTTTTGAAAAATATATGCGTACGCTTACCGAAAACTATGCCGACCTCTCTGCACGTTATGCAAAAAACAAGCGTCTTAAGGGAATTGATGGGAATATCAAAAATTCTATCTGTGCTCTTGCACAAAATCCTGGACTAGAAGTACTTAAAAACAAGCTTGATACTCTTTCTCTCAAAGAACAAATACAGCTTTTTTTGACAACAGGCATAGAACAAAAAACGCTCAAGACTAATATACAACTATTACTTAATACAGCGCATAAAAATAAATCAGCCTCGCATCTTGTGCATATATTCATGCCCAGCTATTTTGCTGATGCGCAAGCATTAAACAAAAAGCCAGAGTGCGCAAAAACGCTCATCACGTTTTTAGAAGAATCTGCAAATTTTTATAAAAAGCTCTACCAAGAAGTAGACCACAGGGATATAAATATACACATTCTTATTCCCAAGCTTGAGCATTTTACCAATATGATAGAAAAAGCCAATACGATCAGCAAACTAGAAGCCAATACGCTCGTTCTTCAAGAAGAACTAACATCTCTTGGTCGCGATCACAATTTTGTATTACTTGATCAGGATATACAAGAATTGGAGCCCATGATCATCACTCTGCGCCAACAAGGCGTGCAACAGATAACAGGTACCGGTATACCGATAACCAATGCTGCGGGCTTCCCTAGTACCATATTTCACCCGTATATACTTAAACAAGACAAGAATTATCCTGCAGCAACTTCACCGATATTTAATAATACGCTTGTAGAATATGTACAAAAACAACACACAGATACTAATCATGAATAAAATACTATTAATAACTATCGCAAGCATTACTTTAATACTATCAGGCGTGCTTTACAAAAAATATATAAACGAGCGCTCAAAAAGAGTGCTTGTGTATACAGGCGATCAGGTTATATTGACTCACCATGCGCAACATGTTGCCTTGCTCGGCTGCACACCACATCCAACTGCATATCTTAAACGCAATAATAACAATGGTGAACTGTTGCGCACCCTCAAACTCGAAGATTTTTTAGATATCGAATACCTCAAAAACTCTTTCGAAAGAACATTTAGTTGTTGCAAAGAACAAAAAATAGATCATCTTATTATTGCTTATTTGCCCGTGTATTATGTCGATATGCGCGAGTTACTGGGTAAAGATTTTGTACAATATTGTCGTGTATTTCTTAACCGCATGGCGCAAGAAATGCCTGATATCATCGAAAAAACAGCACGAGCAAGCGCATTTACTGGTACAACAACACTAGTAATACCGCCTGATTATCAACTAGAACGCGTACCACATTATCTGAATGGTATGCCAGAACGTATAAAATATTTGATTAAGCAATTCCCACGCATAACAAATAAAGCAAAATTAGAAACAATCACCGTTATTAATAATACACAGTCGCAAGAAGATGATATGTTAATCGATTATTTGCAGTATGAGTATCTCTATGAAAAACCAATTACTTACAAAAAATGCGTCACCGGAAAAGACCGGTTTCACAAATACACGTTATAAGACTGCACGTGTACGTGTTCATGCTTTTTGTGCTCTTTATGACAAGCCTTTTTAGGCTTGTCACGAGCTATATCTTCTAATAATTGAGTTTGCTTTTTTTGCTCATACAACTGATTTTTTTGAATACGTTGCTGTTCAATAAATTGAGACTCTTGAGAGAATGTTTTTTGCTTTTCAACAATGCGCATCCAAACCAATAGATCATGTCGAAAATCTCGCAATTTATTATATAACGGGCGATCGAATAAACCGCGTTGCTCAAACCGACGAATATGACTATCAAGCAGATTGCTGTCTCGCTGCATAATATATACAGCTTTATGCAGTGGAGCTCCCTGAGATGCAGTAAGATGATCGTTGCCCACAAAAGACTCCCACAAATATGCAGAAAGCGGCACGTCACAATCACGTGCCACTAAACGAGCTTCTTCCGCAATAGTCGCATCATCAGCTTGCAGGAATGCATAATATCGACTATTCAAATGCATGTAATCATTATATGCGACAGAAAATACATCTTCTGTCGTGCGATGCATACATGACGTCATGGTCAACAGAACAACACCAAATATATACATAACGTGTAATTTCATGAATCCTCTATTATAAAAAATATCCTGCAGCAATAACATACGTACTTTCAGATAATTCTGGCATTGCTTCTCCCTCACGGATAACCGCAAGCTCTTCTGATATCGATTTACCTTTTTCAAGCTGCTTAACATACATTCTGCGACGAGCATTACGCATAGAATAATCTATCCAGCCACCACCAGCAGCCGCCGTTTGCAAAATTTTATCAGCAATACTTGCACCAGTTTCATCTTTTTTTTCCATTTCATTCGACCAAACTCTGCATTTATCAAGGCCTGCAACCAAGCAAGTTCCTTGATTATCGTATACAAAAATACATACATCTCCACGAATAAAATCACTATTATTACTCGTAAAAGCCTCTAACGCTTCTTCGATAGTATGTGATTGACCAAAGGCTATTGCTTTTTCAACCAATGATTGCACCGTGCGTGATTTTGATGTTGGCCAATAACCAGAACCTACTATATAATCACCCGATGGAATCTGAATTTTTTCTATATAAGCGTCTTTATAACCCTTTTTATCAATAAAACTTATCCATCCTTTACCAAAATTTTTCGCCTGATCAAGTACTCTTTGAGTAATAAATTTACCCTCAGGATCCTTAGAATTGCGCAAATTTTGATTAATAAAACCAGGATTTTCAGCATCTGCAAGCACAACACCATCAACATCATACACAAATATTGTTAAAGGCCCCTTAACAAACCCACCTGCTTTATTTGAAAAATCCGCCAATGCAACTTGTCGAGGATTTGATTTAAGATACGCTATCGCACGCTTTACAAAACTTTTAACGGTATCTTCATTAATATCAGGATAGTAACCACCACCAATAATATAACTTTTTTTGGTTTGAGGATCAGTAACTTTTTCTATATATGATCTTTTTTGAACGCCTCTATCGAGATAGTTAAGCCAACCCTTGCCTTCGGTTTGAGCTATTTTTACCATCTCTCTATTTCGATAAAAACCATTAGAATCTTGCCAATCAATAGAATTTTGCCCAACCAGCGAAATATCAGCCCCATGAGCCATTGTATTTGCATCTAAATCATATGCCCATAAATAAATGGGGCCGCGTACAAAAAAACCAATCGGGTTATTAATACGATCAAATGCCTCTTGAGCACCGCGCTCTTTTAAAAAACGAATAGCGTCACGCACCAGCTGTTGACAGATAAATTCATCTGATTCTGGATAAAATCCTGCACCAATAATAAACGTTTTACCATTTTTACTAACTGTCTTAACATATGATTGCTTATTGCTAAAATTTAAAATATAACTAACCCAGCCACCCTTTTCACCTTGCTGGAGCATATCTTCTATAAAATTGCTACCTATTGTATTTTTTTGAGTGGTAAAATTTTGCCAGACCATGTAAGGATTTTCATCGACATAACAAATCCCATCCCGTTCAAAAACAAAGATAAAAATCTCACCCTTTTTCCATTTGGAATCATTTTGAAACGATTGACACGCCCTCAAAAGAGGCTTTTCTTTAAAAAAAACCACCGCTTCTTCGACAAGTTTTTTACAATCAGCAATTTTAACTTTAATATCAACTTCAGTATCGGAGTTAGCCGCAAATGATATGCCCATCGAGCATAATAGTGCAAGGGAAATAAGCTTCATTACATCCTCTTTTTTTAAAAATAAAAAATTAATCTTGTTTTTTGTTTCCCATAATTCTCAATAAGCTTAAGAATAAATTAATGAAATCTAAATACAGCTGCAATGCGGCAATTAACGCAATTTTATCAGCACCTTGAGAATATCCATATGAAACAATCCCTTTAATACGTTGCATATCATAGGCAGTTAAACCGGCAAAGATAATCACTCCAAAAAATGCGGTCACAAGGTCTAGCACCGAGCTTTTAATAAATAAATTACCCACAAGAGCTAAGATCAGACCCCATAGCATCATGCCCATTAATGACCCAAGTGATGTTAAATCAGATTTTGTAACCGCACCGTATACCGCCATTGATGCAAACATTCCTGCCGCAACCATGAAGGTAACGACAATAGATGATGACGTATATACCAAGAAAATTGTAGAAAGCGTAACGCCTGTTAAAATCGCATACGCAATAAACAAACCGAATGCCGCTACAAAACTCAGTCGCATGATCATCATTGATAACACCATAACAACGGCTAATTGCGCTAAAAAAATACCGATAAAAATACCCGGGCTGCTGATCAATGAATGCATGATCGCAGGAGTCGCTGCAATGTAATATGCGGTAAGCCCTGTAATAGCAAGCGCTCCTGACATCCACGCAAAAACGCGATATATCGTATCCTTTACAGCCGCAGAACTTGTTGTTCCATAATAATTTTCCATAGCAGTACATCCTTCTTAACTATATAATTATGAACATAAATCTGATACCTTTTATAAGTATACCATAAAATTATTACCGAGAGGATACAATATGATACTAACCATCACTAAAGAAAACGTTAAACATGAAGTGCAAGAATCAAAAAAACCTGTTGTTATTGATGTTTTTGCAACATGGTGCGGGCCATGCCAACTCATGAAACCACTTTTTGAGCAACTCGCTCAAGAGCTCGGAGATTCCTATGTCTTTGGAGAATTAAATGTTGATGAATCACGCGAACTCGCAATCTCCTACGGCGTAACATCGGTTCCAACCTTTGTCTTTATTAAAAACAATCAAGTCGCAGGAAAAGCAACTGGCTACATGTCTAAAGATGAATTACAGACCAAGATAACCCAAATATTAGGCTAAATGAGCTTATTGAGCAAAGAGACTGGAATAAAAACCAGTCTCTTTGCCTTTACAATTTCCCATAGCGCATACTATATTAAAATAAAATATCCATTTATAGTTCTATAGGAGAGCGTCATGATAGCATCGCATTTATTGTTGTTTTTAATCTTAATAACACAGCTTAATGCGATGGAAAACGATCTCTATAAAATGGTAAAAATAAAAAACGAATCAACCTACACACTACATTTTGACTATGTTGGCATAGAAAACAGTCAGAAAAAAAAATTAATAACCACAATCAAACCGCATGATGAAACTGCCGTTGCTATGGCAAAAACCCCAGCACTATTGCCACTAAAATTACTTTCAGAAATTACTCTCGGAATAATAAACTTTCCACAGGACGCGCTTTTTGATAATTGGTTTAAAGAATGCACCATTACTTTACAAAATAATCAATTAGTAGAAAAATTCACTATTTCAAAAAAAAATTTCGATAGCATAACCGTTACTCAAGAAATCAATGGATTTGGCTTCGCCATAGAACATTTAAAATCATTGGAAAACTATGCATTTGAACAATAAATATATTCTATTCTTTTTTGGCTGTACCATAAACGCAGCGAACAACTTCAAAACAATTACTCTAGAAAACAAAACTGATGATCAAATAAATTTTATCTATGTAAGCAAAATAAACAACAATATCCAAGAATGCATAGCTGAAATCGATAAAAAATCGAGTATCTCTCTTGATATTGCAACCACAAAGCAGCCGTATTATCACAAGATGTTATCATTATTAAAAACAGAAAAAAATGCTGATGTTACACCTCAGAGCATGTGGCTGGGAAAATGCTTCATTAGCATATTGCGCCCCTGCATAACAACAAGTTTAATGATACCCGATAAAGATTTTAATAAAATTATAATAGAAAAAAATAATAAAAACACAATAATAAAAGTTTTTAGAACAGAAGACTATTATCAACAATACGTATTGGAGAAATAAAAGTAATGAATATTTTAATTATTATGCTCTATGCTACGCTCTTTTTATCACAGCCTCTGTCATACACAGGCAATAAACATTCAACCACCTATCAGCCCACCAAAAAAGAAAAAAAACTGATAGCCGCAATACAATCCGGAAAAATAAAAACCGTTCATAAGTTAATTATGCAAGATCCATCACTGCTAGAGAAAAGAACAAAGGGGAAAACCCCTCTGTTATGGGCAGCAGAATATGGTGAGCTTTCTATCATCGCACTCTTACAAGACAAAGGCGCCAATATCCATACGGTAGATATGAAACAAGAAAATGCATTAATGCTTGCCGCTGACAAAGGGCATACGACTGTTTGTCAGTATTTAATTAACGAAGGCATCGATATCAATGCCCAATCCATATTTGGGCACACTGCATTAATAGCAGCTGCATATGAAGGCTATACATCAATTTGTCAATTGCTTCTAGACCATAAAGCTGACATTAGTCTGCGTGACGACCGCAATCATGATGCATATGACTACGCTGCAGAACGAAGAAAACAAGTAACAACAGATAAAGTAAAAAATTATGAAAATATTATGCGTCTATTATTAGAAATGCAAAAACAGAGCGATCAACCGCCACTTAATTTGTTAAACCTATGAAATTGTATGTCATATTATTTTTTTTGAGCCCAAGCATAACATACGCGGGCAACACGCAAGCTCGGATATGTTATAGCACAGCACGCACACACAATAAAAAGCCCAATTCTTATTTAACTCAACGCTCAAAAAGAGTGCCTTCGCTCAAAATCTTGGCTGGACTTGCTGCCGTGACTTATACCGCTTCTAAAGACTACAAAAATACCAATTTATCAGTAGAGATTATCGAATACCTTACGCTTCTCGATATATGCAAAAATGATTATACTAACGGACTTATAATTACAGCGGCGCAAGGCAAAATAGAGTTTATTCAAGATTTTATTGATCTCGGCGCATCAGTCGAAACACAAACAAAACTTGATCAAGCAACGCCCTTATTATGGGCAACAGCACGCAACCATCTTTCTATTATCACAACATTACAATACAATGGTGCTAATATGCACGCCGTTAACATAGAAAAATCAAATGCGCTTATGATTGGAGCGTGCTATGGTCATTATGATGTTTGCCAATACCTCATTAAACAGGGCATAAACATCAATGAACAGAATCAGTGTAAATACAGTGCACTAATGTTTGCAGCTATATCTGGACAACCAAGCATTTGCAAATTGTTAATCGATAACGGAGCTTTTACCGAACTCACTAATAAAAATGAAAAAACTGCGTTACATCTTGCAGCAGAAAAACATGTAAAAATTAATGGACATGAGCAAGCAAAACTAGAAAGATATGAAAATATTATGCGCATATTATTGGACGCCAAAATAAAAGTAGCAAACTAATAGATCTATCAAATATATACAACACAGGAAATAAACATGAACTTCTACGCTCGTAGCACATTATTATTATGTATTTTAGGATCAAACATATTACACGCGGGCAATACACATGCACGAGCACGTAATAATGCAGCTGATAGCAAAAAGAAAAAATCTTATGTAAGGCAACAACCAAAAACAGTGCCGTCCCTCAAAATACTTGCTGGACTTGCAACGCTTACTTACAAAAAACCAAAAGAATACAGCAATTCAAATAAAATCCCCAGAGATCTTATCGCCTATCTCACATTTCTTAATATGTACAAAAGTAATTACTCTCAAGGGCTTTTATTTGCAGCAAAAGACGGCAAAAAAGAATTAATTCAAGATTTTCTTGATCTTGGCGCACCAATCGAAACAGGCGCCGGACTAGCAACCCCATTTCTCTGGGCAGCCCAAGAAGGACACTTGCCGATAGTCCAACTTTTGCAACAAAATGGCGCCAATATCTTCGCAATAAATTCTCAAAAATCAACTGCCCTTATACTCGCATCAATTGACGGCTATTATGATGTTTGCCAATACCTGATCAACCAAGACATACATGTAAATGCACAAAATAAATTTGGACACAACGCATTAATGTGCGCAGCATCAAAGGGACACTCGAACATCTGCCAACTATTACTTGATAAGAAAGCGCATCCTCAAGTCACCGATAATAACAATAGAACGGCCCTTCAACTTGCATTAGAAAAACAAAAAGAAATAAGATTTGATGAACGTGAAAAACAAAAAAACTATGAAATAATTACGCAGCTATTATTAACAGCTGAAAAACAAACATGAAATTTAACACTTATAACATCATACTGTTTTTATTATTTTTGAGTCAACACATAGTACACGCAGGCAATACGCAGAGTAGCAAAAAACAACCACCGCACAATATCGAACTTGATATTATAAAACGAAAACCCTATTTAACGCACAAGCTCAAAAAAGTACCATCGCTCAAAGTATTGGCTGGGCTTGCAACAGTAACCTACAAGAGTCCAGAACAATATACTAATACAAAAAAAATCCCCAAAACGCTTGTAAAATATCTTACATTTCTTAATGAGTACAAAAATAACTACTCTGCAGGGCTCATAATCGCAGCAGCACAAGGAAAAACAGAGCGTGTTCAATCTTTTCTTGATCTCGGCGTACCAGTTGACACACCAACTCATAATCAAGAAATAGCCACGCCGCTTCTATGGGCAGCTCAGGAAGGTCACTTATCCGTAGTCCAACTTTTGCAACAAAATGGCGCCAATATACATGCAACAACTTCACAAGGACTAACTGCACTTATACTCGGAGCACACAATAAACATTATGATGTTTGCCAGTACTGTATTGCGCAAGGCATAGATATAAATGCACAAAGTCAACTTAAAAACACCGCATTACACTGTACAATGAGAAATGGATGTATTCGCATATGCAAACTGTTGCTTAACAATGGAGCACTCACTCAACTCATCAATAACAAAGGAAAAACAGCACTACAACGCGCATTAGAAAAACAAAAAGAAATAAACCCTCATAAACACGAAAAACAAGAAAACTACGAAATAATTATAGGTATGCTATTAGTACATATAGAAGAACACGGAGTATAAACATGTTTTTTTACGTTATATTATTTTTTTTGAGCCCAAGCATAGCATACGCGGGTAATACACACACTCGCATATGTTATAGCAAAGCCTGCACTCAACCTAAAATGCCACGCTCTTATTTAACGCAACAACCCAAAAGAGTGGCCTCACTTCAAATATTAGCAGGGCTTGCTATTGTTACTTATACAGCGCCGACAACATACAATAATGCAACAAAAATACCTCAAGAACTCATTAAATATCTTAACTTTCTTAATGAATATAGAGACAATTATTCTTTGGGTCTTATAGTCGCAGCACAGGAAGGCAAAATAGAGTTTATTCAAGATTTACTTGATCTCGGAGCATACACCGAAGGACATACAAAATCGGAAGCCGCAACGCCACTTCTCAGAGCGGCACAAGGGGGATATTTATCAATAATTGAACTTTTACAGCGCAATGGTGCCTCGATGAATGCTTTGAGCTCCCAAAAAGCTAACGCGCTTATTATCGCGGCGGGACATGGCCAATATAGCATTTGCGAATATCTCATTAAACAAAATGTATATATAAACGCGCAAACTCAATGCGGGCGCAGCGCATTGATGTTTGCGACTATATATGGCCATGAGCAGACGTGCAAATTATTAGTTGATAATGGGGCTCTCATCCAACTCGTCGATGAAGATAGCAAAACGGCACTTCATTTTGCAGCAGAAGAGTATGCAAAAACAGCACTATCTCATCATGAAAAAGAACAAAAATATAAATCTATTATACGACTTCTATTAGACGCCACAAAATAAGTCTCACGTCAGCTTTTTATCCTGAACAATGTATCCCAATGCTTTAAGCTCATCTCGTAATGCGTCTGATTGCTGCCAATCTTTAGTGCGACGAGCGAGTTCACGGGCATCTAGTAATTTTTGAATTTCTGGCGTAATAATAATTTCTTTTTTAACTTCTGGAATTAATGATAAGCCCAAAATGTTTGTAAAAATGTCTTTTACCGCAATCTTTTGAGAATCATCTTCTTGCACTTCTTTACTATGCTCAAAAAAAACGCCCAACATGCCCGGTATATTAAGATCATCAAGCAAATAAGTCATCATAGCATCAGCAACTGACGTTGACCCAGAATTTTTAGTTGTTACGGTATCATAAAAAAGCTTGCAGATTCGCTGATACGTTGTATGTGCAACATCCAAATCATCAAAAGAAAAATCAAGCGGGGAGCGATAATGATGACTTAACAACATATAGCGCAATGCCATCGGGCTATATTTTTCAAAGATGTCATGCAGCGTCAAAAAATTACCCAAAGATTTTGACATCTTTTCTTGATCAATGCGCACAAAAGCATTATGCATCCAATATCGCACAAAAGGCACTGCCTGCACCGATTCTGTCTGAGCAATTTCATTTTCATGATGGGGGAAAATCAAGTCCATGCCCCCGGCATGTATATCGATCGTGCTCCCTAAATATTTGCGCGCAAGCGCGGAACATTCAATATGCCAACCAGGTCTACCAAAGCCCCAGGGACTTTCCCAGCCAACCGCATCATCAGACTTTTTCCACAGAGCAAAATCTAAGGGATCTTGCTTGTCTTCATTAACACTGACGCGCGCGCCGGCGAGCATATCGCCCAGATTGCGCTTGGATAATTTGCCATATTCAGCATAGGTTTTTAAAGAAAAATAAACATCGCCCTGCCGTTCATAGGCATGACCGCTATCAATTAATTGTTTAACAAAAGATATAATTTCTGGAATATGTTGCGTAACGCGCGGCTCAATGTTCGGTTTGAGGCAGTTGAGTGCGCGCATATCTTTTTCATAAGCCGCAATAAAAGTATCTGCGATTACACGGTATTTTGTTTCATCGTTATATTCTTTTTTTGCTTTATTAATAAGCTTATCATCAATATCTGTAAAGTTTCTGCAATACATAACGGTATATTTTTTTGAAAGAAGCCTATACAGAACATCAAAAGTAACATAACATCTTCCATGGCCAATATGAGCGTAGTCATAAGGAGTAATTCCACAAACATACAGAGTAATTTGATGAGCATCCATAGGTATAAAAAGCTCTTTTTTGCCACTAAAAGTATTCGTGATGAGTAGTTTCATGAAAATATCCTTATTACATTTTTTATCAGAAATAGTATCATAATTAAATCTCAATGAAAATCAGTTATGCTATGGGTTTCAGGAGCAGCAGAATGTCTTACACAACGCGCCACCTCTTTATACTTTGGTTATCCATTATGAATAGTGGCAATCTTTATAGTAACGAAATCAACAATTCTGCTCTGGCAGAGTATGATCTTATACCTAAAAGGATTAATGCCATTACCATATCCGGTAACATAGTCGTCTCAACGTCCGCAATAGAAAGTAAAATACCTTACAAGAAAAATGATATTTTTAAAGCATCAAAATCTAACGCGTTAATAAAGACATTATTTAATCTAGGCTATTTTAGAAATATCAAAGTAATGACGGAACCCGTCAGCGATTCTCTTATTAATATTATCATTATTGTCGAAGAAAAAAATAAAGTCGAAAATATTATATATACAGGCAATAAACATCTCACTGCTGATGAAATAGAAAAAAAGATTCATATTTCTGAAATCAAATCAATAGATCCGGAAGAACTTCCCAATCTTGAAGAACAATTAAAAAAATTATACATAGAAAAAAGTTATCATAACGCCACGATTACAAGCTCGCTGGTACAAACAGCAGAAAATCGAGTAAATCTAGAGTTTTGTATAGAAGAAGGAGAAAAATCTCTCATCAAGCGAGTATTTTTCACGGGAAACAAAACTATCCCGAGCAGAAAACTTCGGACACTTATTTTTACTCGAGAAGATTGGATATTAGGTTTTTTTGATAAAGCTGGTAGCTATCAACCTGATGCCATAGAATATGATAAACATGTTATCGAAAATTTTTATCAAAGTAATGGCTTCTTAACCGCACATGTTACAGACGCTCTTGTGGAAACAGACCCGTGCAATAAACATTTTACCGTTACATTTGTCATAGAAGAAGGTGATATCTATGCAATAAACTCGGTAACTGCAAATGGCACAGACGTAATGCCATCAGAACATGTGGTTGCGCGCATTCCCATAAAACCAGGACACGTCTATTCCAAAGAAATGGTCAGAACAACGATGGAAGCTCTCCGGCTCATGTGGGGGGAATTTGGGTACATTTATGCTGACGTTCAACCAAATATCAAACCAAACGTCGCAACAAAAACAGTTGATCTTGAATTTATTACCGATCTTGGCAATAAAATTAATGTTAATCGCATTAACATTATTGGTAACAAAAAAACTCGTGACAAAGTAATTAGAAGAGAATTTATTGTCAATGAAGGAGAAATGCTCACTTCATTTGCCATGGAAGAATCAAAACGTCGCGTAGAGTTACTCGGTTATTTTGATCAAAAAAATGGCGTAAACTGGAAAATATCACGTATTAATGAAAAAGAAGCGGATCTTGATCTTATTCTTAAAGAAGTAAAAACAGGAAAATTATTTGGCCAAATCGGCTTTGGCGGCTTGGATGACATAAAATCACCATCACAATCCTTCAAATTTGGTGGCGGCATACAAGATACCAATTTATTGGGCACCGGTATTAGTTACAATGCCAATGGCACGTACTCGTTCCAAGACAGCACATTATCCGCCAGCATTGCAACACCATGGCTCTTTAATAGGCCGATCAGAGCGGGCATCGATGTTAATCATCGCGACACGATATACGATGATTTTAAAAACGTTAATACAACGCCGGCAGAACGCACAACCGGCTTTGTTGGTAATCTTGGGCTCAAGGTTCCGCGGTTATATTATTCTGTTGTATTATGGGATGGCGGCTGGGATAAAATTAGATACAAATCACCAATTCTTGCTGTGGTTGGACCTCAAGAACAGGCGTTTCAGCCGGGTGTTCAAAAAATTATTGATAATGCATTTATACCCGGTAATTTAGCCTGGATAGGTCTTTCTTCGGTACAAGATTTACGCAACCATCCAACGTTCCCTACCAGTGGTCACCAATGGATTGTCAACACAAAAGTAGGCATACCACATAATGCTCCAGGTAATTTTGGATTTTTCAAATTTGATGCGGACATAAAATATTTTACCCCATTAATCGACGTCTACAATCTTGTCTTGTATATGCATGGTCACGTGGGGCTTATAGCACAACTCGGCAAGCATGAAGTTCCGTATCGTGAGCTGTACCATATTGGTGGTATCGCTACCGTGCGTGGGTTTGAATTTGGTCAAATTGGGCCACAACTTGCCGTACCTAATAATGACATGCTACAAACAAGTTCGTTGGGCGGCAAAAAAGCGTTCTGGCTCAATCTAGAATTACAATTCCCGATTACTCCGGACATGGGTTTGCGCGGCGTCTTCTTTTATGATGGCGGAGCCGGTTGGGATGTTCCAAATGGCAACACGCTCGACCCGCTTCTATTACGCAACAATCATTTTAGTTATCGCCATTCGATTGGCCTTGGTGTACGGCTCTTATATCCAACGCCCGTACGTATAGATTGGGGCTTTAAGCTTGATAGAAAGAAAAAGCGTGGAGAATCGGCAAGCGAAATTCACTTCACCGCCATTCAAGAATTTTGATGCTGTTTTTTACCCAATCATGCGCGGCATTTTTGGATTACGCTTTAATGATAGTATCAAGCGAGATGTTTCAGCATTATAGCCGATTTCAAGAATACCATGAGCAGAAAGAAAATCGTACGTAACAGAACCACGTACTCGTTCATAGCCATCATCAAGAACAACCGCCTGAATGTGTGCCAGCATACCAGTTCTCAAGACATCAGTTGCCAAATTTGCTGATGAATGGGGTTGAACTTCAACGGTTTTTGCTGCCTCCATCGGCGATGTCATATAGCCAACACGTACCGTAAAATCAGTTGTATTGTTAATTTCAATGCCATATGCCGTACATGCGACCAAAAAACTCAGTATGCTTACTATTTTCTTCATAAAATTCTCCTCGTAAAAAGCTGCGGTGAGGGCACCAGAGGCATTCCCCACCGCACACATAATTTTAATAAGCAGCCGGTTGCGATATAGGCTGATTTTGGTCCAATGAAGTTTCATGTGTTTTTCTAGAAAATAAAACTAAATTTACTGGATCCTGAATGTAAGCAGCGTTGGGATCGGCAACAGCCACAATAGGTTTTCCTAAATTTAAGTTTACTTCCGTCCTGTTTCCGCCAGGACAAACTCTTTTATAAAAATATTTGACCGAAATATCATCGCCATACTGGCTTGCAGGATTTAAAAAACCTAACTTAATCGGTCTACCGTCTGGATTAGGTAATGTTTCTGCCCTAACCTTGGTAATCCACCAAGCCCCAACATTATAAGTTCGCATACTATGAGGAGGCACATTAAACGTAAGTGGATCTCCAAGCTTCATTAAAGATATTTTTACTTCTTCATCAAGTCCATTAAGTATTTTAAATTGATCACACAATACAGCATTTGTAATCGTTAAAATAAGTACAGAATATAATAATAGTTTTTTTTCCATAGTATTATTCCTTAACAATTCAAATAATAATTTTTAATTTTACCCTGTAGCTCAGAATTAGTTCCACTTCTAAGTGATGTTAATGAAAGATTACCGGAATCAATAAGAAGCCGATCATCTTCTTTGTACCCAGCATTGGTAGCGCTAGAACTACCAGTACCACTATAATCACCCGTGCCAAGGTTGGCGTTAACTGTAGTAGTATTAGTACCAACAGGCGCTTTTCTTTTATAATAATTAACGGTTATTTCATCAGAATACTTACCATCCGGATTCAGAAAACCTTCTTTGCCAGAATCTGTCCACACGTACACCTCACGAACCTGCTTTGGAAAGCTTCGCTCAGATCTTTTTTGACCAATAGGAACATCAAAATCAATATCACCAGCAGCTATCGTATCCAACTTAACGTGTATAAGCTCTTTGGTGCCATTGGTTATGTGAAAATCACATAAAATATCGGTAATCAACGTTGTTGATAGAAAAACACCTAACAACAATAATAGTTTTTTCATTACTACCCCTTTTACATTAATTCAAATTGTGTAATTTACTACATAATTAATACTAATAAATTTATAATATAAAAGTAAATAATTTATATAAAAATTACTTATTTTAGGGGTAAACTCTGTGATACGGTTATAGTGGTTTACGCCGCTTCGTCCTTCGGACTACGACGGGCGCTCGAGATAAGCGAATTTCGCTCATGGTGAGTGCCGACCGTAGGGAGGTGTATCGAACCATAGCGAACGTATACTTAGGAGAAAACATGACCAAAAACATATCGATACTCAGCATAGTCGGGGTGCAGTTATTGCTTATTTTTTTTTACATCCATCATAATAGCCGGTTAATTAAGCTATCCTACGAAAAACAAAAAAATACAGCGACCTATCAAAATCTACTCAAAGAAAAAAGTGAATTACAACGGCAATTAGAAGAGCTCAATAATCTAAAAAATGTAAAAGAATATGCAACAAACACATTACACATGGTTCCTCAACGACTTGCTGCCATAACACCACTCTATCGCGATCAAATAACATGACAACAAGCCACAAAACGCGATTAATTGGCATATTTTTTGGATTTTTACTTTTTTTTTGCGTCATCACCGCAAATCTGATACGCATACAGTACTTTCAACAAATTTTCTTTAAAAATTTGGCACAAACACAATACCTGCTCACTATTACAGAAGAATCATCGCGAGGGGAAATGTTTGACCGGTATGGAAAGCCGCTAGCAGTTAATACAGAAAGTACTTCTGCCTTTATCACACCATCAACGCTTAAAGAAAAAGAATTAATACACACCTTTCTTAAACAGGAATTCCCTCAAGCGTATCAAAGATTATTACGTAACCCGTATGCAAAATTTATGTACATAAAGCGAAAGCTTTCCCCAGAAGAACTGCTGGCAATTAACAATGCCAACCTCAAAGATATTAATATGTTACAAGAAAAAAGCCGCCTCTATCCATATCCATGCACAGGTATTATTACCGGCATGACAGATATCGATAACAATGGCCTCTTTGGCATAGAACTTTCTTGCAACACTCTCTTAAAAGGAGCTCCGACAATCTATCTTTTGGAAAAAGAAGCACGATCGCGCTATTTTATCAAAAAGGAAATAGAACAGTCAGGCGTATCAGGCAATAATCTTACGCTCACGATAGATCGCGATTTACAATTTTTGGTCCATGAAGAACTCAAAAATACAGTAGAAAAACTACATGCCAAAGAAGGCTCCGTTATTATTATGGACCCACTCACTGGCGATATCATTACCATGGTCCATTATCCAGATTATACAACCCAAACTATGCATGACATATCACTCACTAAAAATAGCCTTATCAGCAATGTCTATGAATTTGGGTCCGTTATGAAAATATTCCCAGCACTTGCAGCCCTCGAAGAACATCTCGTAACACCAGATGAAATAATAGATTGCGAAAACACAAAAACAACCTACATTGATGGCGTACGAGTCAATACATGGAAAGCTCATGGCGCAATAACTTATGCCCAGGTGATCGAATGTTCCAATAACATTGGTACATCAAAAGTAACTCAACGGCTTGGGCCATTATTATATGACCACCTTAAACAATGCGGCTTTGGCCAAAAAACACATATAGCATTACCGGGGGAACAAAAAGGTTTTATTAATCCACCAGAACGGTGGAGCAACGCTTCGCTATTTTCTCTTTCATTTGGATACGAAATCAACGCAACGCTCCTACAACTTGCTCAGGCGTTTTGCATGATTGCCAATGGCGGCTATATTATTACACCAAAAATCTTATTACACGATCCCATCAAAAAATCACTACACCCAATCTATTCAGACAATACTATAACAACTATGCGCACTATCTTAACTAATACCATTAACCATGGAACAGCTTACAAAGCAAAAATAGATGGATATACCATCATGGGTAAAACGGGTACGGCAAATTTATTAGATGATACGGGCGAATATAACAAACATCGCAATATATTTACCTTTATTTGCAACATAGAAAAAGGTACCTATAAACGTGTTATAGGTACCTTTATTAAAGAAATTCCACAAAAAAATGTATTTGCCTCAACAACGGCGGTTCCACTCGGAGAACGCGTTGCCCATACCATGCTCATTCACGACAAAATCATTTGATGCTGAATTTGCACAATTGACTTTTCACAGAACCTGATTGATGAAATGATAAAATTTTACCAGATGATGGAATACACACAACGTCTGCATCATGAGTATTAGTCAACTGGCCTACCCCCATCAACCATAGGATATGAGTATAATCTTGCGTAACTCCCAATTCTTCATCCCGATGCGGTATTGATAGTACTCGTAAAATTTCTAGTTTTTGTTGATCTTTAAATACAGACCACGCTTCCTCTTTATGATTAAAAATGTGCAAAACACTATAAGATGCCTCATCGCACATGAAATCAGCTTGACGACAATATAATTGGGGGGACGGTTCAACCTGCTGTTCCATGCAACAAAGAGAAAAACTCGTCAGTAATACAAACAACAACATACTATTACTTTCTTCTATATAAGAGCCTAAAAAATCAATGTGAACAATTATGCTCACGCAATAAAAACATACGTAAAAATTCTAACCAGCCTGGATGTTTAATAGACCAATCAAGAACGTAATACGATGAATGAATTCTCTTATTGCGCGGCAAATAAACAGATATGCCAGCAGCACCAGCCGCGTCCTTACCAACCACATTAGCAATGACACAATTTTTTAACAATAATCGCGCCTCAAATAATGCATTTTTTAAAGAAGCAGCAATTTTTTGCGCTTCTAGGCCAACAATCGGCATGGTTGCAAGTGATGTCAACAAGTTCGCATAAAAATTATCCATATCAATATAATTGCCATCATCAAAGGACACGCATGAACGCGCGGCAATTGCTTGAGTAAGCGCTGCAGATACAATAAGACAATTTTGGCTTGCCAAAAGATTAATCAATAACTCAGAAATGGTATCAATATTTACTACAAATTTTTTAAAATCAGCAAGACAGACTGCAGAAAGCGTATAATCATTGGTGAGCGTCTGATACGTTTGTTTATATGCTGCAACCCATGCTCGAGCAATATAATCAGGATCGGTTACGCTATAAGAAAAAGGTGCGAATGCACGCGTATAATTCCAACCAGGACCAGGAATAGTTTGCTGAGATGAAACAACATAATCAACATATGGTTCAAGCGTAGCATGCAACTCAGCCGATGCCATCAAACAGGCATCCCACCCAACAATATCAATCTTTTTATGCAATACAGTATCAGTAACAAGCTTAAATGCATTACGCAAGTCCACATCAGTCAAATAATGCCCGGTAGAAAAATCATAACAAACGCCCCTCGGTTGACGATTCAACGGCCCGCTTCCATGATCCCAACCAATAAAAGCAACGTGATCCGCAGGATACTCTGCATATGCCCATGAACAAGCATCAACCACCGTTTTCCCAATACCACTATCAATATTAATATCCTGCGCCAGCGTAACCAGCTGATTTTTATTAACAATAATTTTTTGGGCAATCTTTTTACCACCAGATCTTTTACATAAATAAACCAATATATTTACCGTATCGTTAGACCCAATCTTCATCATTTGCTTAAGATTAAGATCAACAAATTGGTACAAATCATTATCACCGGCAATATACACTAATACCGTCCATGGCTTTTTTACCGCACAGAAAGCTGAGTTGGCCACCAACCCAACAATACACACCATCATCAACGCGTACGTTTTTAAACAAATCTTCATACAACTACTCCCCTATAAAAAATAAATAGACCATTTTTTAATTTACAATGCTAAAAATGCACGCGCCTCCCGCTTGTACAATTCAACCTGCGGCTGATCAAATGGATTAACTCCCATCAAATACGCAAGATACACTATTTCTAACATAGAACTTTGCATATACACGCCGAGCTCATACAACGACTGATTCTGTAATGCAATCGTCATATATGCACAATGTTCTTTATAATACGCCTGAGTAACACCATAAATAATGCTCTCCTGTACCGTACCAAGAGCAAGACCACCCGCCTGTATACCATTGGAAAATGCATTACGCGCAATCGTCATCGAAGAAATATTATTTTTTGACATAAGAAACGTGGTAAATCGATTCTTCTGCCCACCAAGGTACAACTGTGCAACCGAATGCAAATCAACCGTACCCAATGAGACCGTAGGCAAAATACCCTGACCAGCCTTACCCAAACTTTCTGCCATCAACTGCCGATACCACGCACCCAACAATGTCCATGCCGGATTAAAAATAAAAAGATCATGAATAACAATGCCACGTGCGTAATGGGCGTACAGTAATGCCGCTCTTACCGCCGCTTTATTATCAAAACTTACCTGCGTACATAGATTATTTTCTGCTGCAGCGCCCTGCAATATGGCATCAATATCAATACCAAGCATACCCAATGGAAATAAGCCAACCGCAGAAAAAACCGAATAACGTCCACCAACATGCGTTGGTACTATCAATAAAGAAAAATTATTATGCCGAGCACATGCGGCAAGCGGCGAGTGCTCATCCGTTGTAACAACCACCAACTCACGCGCATCATTTGGTCTATATTGAGCAAGCAGATCATAAAAAATCGCGGCATTAATAACCGTTTCTGTCGTTGAGCCTGATTTACTCACAATATTAATCAAAACTTTCTTACCAGCCTGTAAAAAACCCTCTACCAGCGTTACAAGCTCCTGCGTATAACCACTGTCTATAGTATCAGCGCAGTATAACAAAATATTATTTTTAAAATCAGCATTACCCATGACGCCATGTATTGCTTGATACAGCGCACGCGCTCCGGCATCAGAGCCACCAATACCTATCAATAATAGTACATCAATTCCAAGCGCTTTTTTTTCTTCTATAAGTTTTTTACAAGAAGCGTGATATTCATAAAAAGTTGGGAGATTAACCCAAGCATATGGCGTCGAAAAATCTTGTTTTTGAATAGTGGTTTCTACACGTGCCATCTCTGGCTCAAGCTGCGTAATATACTTCAGCAACTCATCATCAGAAATTAAACATGTTTTTTTATATACGTACATTATACTATCACCTTTTGTTCATACAATTGCAGAGCTATAACAGCTCCATATAAATTAATATTATAATCGGCGATAACAAAAAGCGGTACCTTAGACAAAACGTCACTCAATCTATTGCCCGCTACAAACTCATCAAAAAACAATGTGCTCGTAAACAGATGCACATTATGCGTCGCAATTCCACCCGCTATGTATAACCCATTTAATGCAAGCGCATCTAGCGCAAAATTTTTTGCACATCGTGCATACAACTTGGTATACAACAACATAGTATCATAACAACGCGGGTCCTCTTGCGCATACAACGATATTTTGTCTGGCTGGAATGACTCTGTTTTTATAATCTCTGTAACATCTGTTACAACATATTTTTTTGTTGTACCCAAAAAGG
This sequence comes from Candidatus Babeliaceae bacterium, assembly GCA_041660765.1. Taxonomy (NCBI): domain Bacteria; class Candidatus Babeliae; order Candidatus Babeliales; family Candidatus Babeliaceae; species Candidatus Babeliaceae bacterium. The sequence goes on from JBAZVR010000001.1 coordinate 748,347, forward strand.
CATACAATCTCTGAATGCCCCTGCCAGAAAGAACATCTTCCCAAGACACCATCATAGTATTATTTTTTTCTTGCCGTATAAAAGCAAAAAGATTGTAATCAAACGGCGTTTGTCCTGTACATTCGGCATGCCCGCCTTCAGATGCATAGGGCACATATCTTTGTATATGCTCATGCCACACGAGCATACATTTTCCCATCCCCGTGCCGGCACCAATACATGCCTTATGCGCTTTTGGTCTCGGCTCTCCCTCATGAATAGTTACAATATCTTTTTGATCAATATAATCTATCCCGCAACCAACCGTTTCAAAATCATTCATAAAAACAACATCGGCAATGCCCGTATTTTTTTTGATACTCAATGCATCAACCGTTACCGATAGATTGGTAGGCCGTGCACTATCACGATGTGACGAAACAATACCCGCAATACCAAAACACGCAGTAGAAAAGGTAATACCGTACACCTGCTTAATATACGCCATCAATTCTACACACAATTGTGTATAATCATGCACCATGTGGCTTTTAAAATGGAATGAAAACAACAACGTTATATCGGCACGAGTGACATCAAAAATACCAAAACTTGTATTTGTTCCGCCAATATCACCCGCCAAAAAAAATTGACCGTTTTTATTGTCAAAAGCATTTGTGTAAGCAACTTCACGCATTGATTGCAACATGCGTTTATCTCGATGGTATAAGGGTTATACGTTATGCATGAGCATACCACACCCCCCGTTCATAAAAAAAGATTATTGTTTTATTACCAACTTTTAGATACAACTAAATACATAACGCTTCAACCCTTACTAGAAATCTCTCGATACGAATTTCTTCGAAATTCACTCGAGATGAGCGAGGGGCTTCGCTCGTGGCGAGTGCCCTGCGTAGCTCGCAGAGCGTAGTAGGGTGTATCGAACCACAGCGAAAGCGTAAACAATACATACTAACAAAACGGGAGACCCCATGAACATTCGTCAATTATATTATTCGCTCATCATCATCGCATGCACATCACATACGGCACTACGCACAGCAGCTCTAGATTTTGGACAGCTTGTTGCACAATCACCCAATCTCAATGCAGCATTTACCACCAACGTATTACAGTCAAGCACGCCGGTAGTAGTAAAATTTTTTATGAAAGGCTGCGGACCGTGCAATCTCATGGGGCCTATTTTTGATAAAGCCGCCGATCTTCTCAACGGCAAAGTTACGCTGATAGGAATCAATCTCAAACTATATCCAAGCGTATCATCGCGATACGGCATCCGCTCCGCACCAACATTTATTTATTTTAAAAATGGCGTAGAAGTTAATCGACACATCGGGCCCAATAACAAAAATACCGGCCAGCGCTGGACCCCCGCAACGCTAGCCGATAACATTTTGTCAGTTTTTGGCTTATAAAAAATTACTTATTAATCTAGTTATTTTTTACGCTTGGCTAAAAAAAAACGCATATGGTCTTTTTTAAACTTACCGGTACTTTCAAAGAATAACTGAGCATCGACCATTTCACACTCAAATCCGTTACTGATAACAATTTGCTGCAATCCTACAGCTATATCATCAGTCAGAGGCAACGCCGACTTTTCTTTAGGATTATACGGGACTTTAAACTCAGAAATATGGCTTGAAATATAGTCCCCTAATTGAAATCTTTTCGTAAAATGCACAAAAAAAGCATCCAAAGACATAGATTCGCCTTGAGATGCGTTAAACCGTACGCGAACAACTTTATCCCCACTTTTTGCAGAATCCTTAAAAAACTCGCATTTAATTTTTTGTTCTAGCGCTTTTACTACCGTTGCCTCAATTTCTTTCCTATCTTGGCGCTCACGCTCAACAGCACCTTCTTCTGCTTTTTTATAATTATCTAATTCTGCTCTAAGCTTATCGTTTTCTTGATTAGCGCTTTGAACAGCTTCAACAATTTGTTTTTTTTGAGCTTCTTTTTCTATTGTCTGCTTGTGATTTAAACAGGTATTTAAATCATACGACCCAGAACCCAAGCCAGCATGCATGAATTTATAAATAAATCGCCCATCTTTACCGACATCTCCTTTTATTGTTAATTTAGGATCTAGGTTATGCGCCAGATCAATCAGAAGAGGTTCCGCAGCATTAAGTTTATTTTGGCACTCATCTTTTTCTTTTTTTACGCGTGCTAATTCAATTTTTTTAGACTCAGCCCACAAACCTGCAAATACACCGCCAACTACCAAAGTTCCCACGCAACCCGCAGCTGCTGCTGCAATAAGCTTGCCGCTTTCATTCCAATCATACCAAGCAGCCTGCGCTCCATGCGGCACCAGCGTGCTACCCATCAAAAACAAAGATAATAACTTTTTCATATAAACATTCTTGTAACGAAATAAACCGACAGCCAACACTACTGCATTAATTAGTTCTTTTTTTACTTGGATCTATAAGCTGATTCGGTGAAATCAAATCTTACCAGAGGATCCTTCACTATCTGCCCAAACCCACCTGAGCTATTTGTATAGCCATTTTTACTCAATACGCCTCCAATAGATTGCGCGCTACTCAATGACAAATACATAGTATGGTTATTGTTGATGAAAGCCTTACCAAGTACCATATACTTTTTTGTATCATTGACATATTTAGTCGCGTAGTGAGTTAATGGCTCATATTGATCTTTACTCATCACAACAGCATAATGATCCACCTTACCATTATCCTCAAAATGCCTACGCTCCAGTCTTAATGGTAAAAAGTGCTCTAATATACTTGCTAAATAAGTCTCTCTTGCAGCGGTGGCTTCAAGCTGTGCTTCTACAACGTCTGCACGTTTTTTTTCTGCACCAACATTCGCAACAAGTTTCTTTTTTTCTTTATACACAATGCTAACAGCTGCAGCAATTTGTTTTTTTTGAGCTTTTACTTCTTCTTCTCGCTGTTTCTTTACTCGAATTTTAAAATCATCCAATTTATGCACAGCTTTAGTTTCAGGGTCTTGATACCCATAAAACATCCCATTAGCCTGTAACGATATTTTTACATCAGCGCCTGTATAGTTATTCACAACATCAAGCAGCTCAGCATTATGTGATGTAAGAGCAACTATTTGTTGATTCTTATTCGTATCAGCAGTTGTATTATTTTGGTTTAATTCTCTAATTTCGCGGTTTTTATAACTATTAACCCACAAACCACCGACGGCAAAAACTCCCACATAGCTCGCAGCTATTGCAATAAGCTTGCCGCTTTCATTCCAGTCATACCAAGCAGCCTGCGCTCCATGCGGCACCAGCATACTGCCCATCAATAATAAAGATAATAACTTTTTCATAAACGTCCCTTATAATAAAATAATATTCAATATGATAATTATGCTAATAAAATATAATAAAATTGATTATAACAAATTCGGCTGGAGTTGAATACTATCAAACTCCAGCCGATAATAAAATTATATTGACGATTTTTTTAAGAAATTGGCTGATAACATTTCTCAAATCCATCTTTAAAACTGAGCTCCTGGCCGACTCCTTGATCATCAATCATTTGGACCATAAAGGGAGAAACTGAACTTTCTGACTCAGAGTGTATATTAAATTCTGTATTCAAAACTAATGTAAGACCGTTTTTTTCAAAAGAATCATCAAAGAATTGTCTAAAAAACCTTCCCTGACAAAGACGAGTATTAATATCATCTGCGCGGGTTGTGAAATCTACCGGCGCACCAGAAACATTAGTGTATTTTATACAACCATTATTATCAAAACCTGTAACTACACCATCGCTTATATTATTCACAAATTCAATGACCATATCAATCTGCTTACGCATTAAACCAATCTTTGCTTGTGCCGATGCCAACTTATCGCGTAGCTCTTCGTTTGATCCATTTAACGCACCTAAAGCACCTGACACATCAGCCTTATCACCCTTTTGTCCAGCATTTTTTTGTGCAAACTCTTGCTTCGTCTTCTCAACAGCAGCATCGATGACCTTATTACTGAAATAACTATCCAGCCTATTAACCAAGAAACCGCCACATGCAAAGGCAACAACCAAACCGGTCAACATTTTGCCATTTTCATTCCAGTTCAATCCAAAAGCCTGCGCTCCATGCGGCACCAGCATACTGCCCATCAATAACAAAGATAATAATTTTTTCATAAACGTCCCTTATAATAAAATAATATTCAATATGATAATTATGTTAAAAAATATAATAAAATTAATTATAACAAATTCGGCTAGAGTTGAATACTATCAATCTCCAGCCGATAATAAAACATGCGCACTATTTATTGTGCAGTAACCGAATCAGTTTCCTGATCAACTTACTTAAAAAGCTCTTCGTATAAAGTTTTAAAGGGCATCTTATCCTCAGTGTTAATATTACTAAACACAAAAGGACAGGGTTTTTCATCTGAATCAGAATTTACATTAAAAGCAATATTCGTAGCCAATTTAAAGCCCCGTTTTTCACTACGCGCATCAATCAAACCTCTTAAAAATTTTCCCTGATCAAGACGAATATTAATTTCTTTTGCAAGGTCGATTGGCCTCATCGCTCTCTCGCGATCCTCGCTTTTCTCGTCTTTCACCATTCTCAGGTAACCATCATTATCAACACATTTCAGCACCCCGTCGTCACCAACCTGCATTCTTGTACCACCGCTTACTCGACTCGCAAAATCAAGGGCCTCAGTAAGCTGGCCTTGTACCAATACTAATGACTTAAGAAGCTTTTGGTTTTCTAACTCCTGCGACAGCTTATCCGAATCATCAGCCGCATTACCCTTTTTTTGTCCAGCATTTTTTTGTGCAAACTCTTGCTTCGCCTCCGCAACAGCAGCATCGACGGCCTTCTTTTTCTGCTTATTCGCTTCCTCGAGCGCCTGCGCAACAGCTTCCTCGAGCGTCTGCGCAACAGCAGCATCGATGGCGTTCTTCTTCTCCGTCTCCGCATCCGCTAGCGCCTGCGCAGCAACAGCAGCGAGCTTCAGCGCAACAGCAGCATTGATATCTATCTCTTTCTGCTTATTATTGAAATAACTGTCCATCCTATTAACCAACAAACCACCACATGCAAAAGCAACAACCAAACCGGTCAACTTGCCATTTTCATTCCAGTTCAATCCAAAAGCCTGAAGGCCTTGGGACAAGGTCATAGAGACCAGCGCACAAGCTAATATAAACTTTTTCATATACATTCTTTCATGTTAAAATTTTCAAACACTATTTTTCTGGTGAAACCAGCTGAAACAGAGTAGCATCTTTTTTACCTTTAAACTCTGCGACAACTACGCGATCAGCCTCGTAAAATGCACCATTTTTAAAAATGCCAGCATATGCTTTTTCCGCTTCTGTTTGTTTATCCACATTCGTGAAAAACATATGGCCGTCGCTATTTTTTTCAAAACACTGAGCAAATTGCTCACCCGCTTCAGCTTTTGCTTTATATTTCGAACACCGCACCTCAGAGAAAATCCATCCGCCGGCCAAAGCCACCATGACAGCTGTTGCAACTTTATTTTCGGTAAACCAATTCGCCTGCACGTTGCTAGAAACGAGAACAGAACCCATAACCAATGCTAATACCATCTTTTTCATATAGAAACCTTTTATAAAATATTAAACAAACAAAAAAAATATCGATTTATTTTGTATCACCATCTTATTTCGTAGCTTTTCGCTTCCATTCCATAGAGACACCAGGAGTCGGTTGCTCTACAATTTTAAACATATTTAATGCGTAAAACGATGGCTTACTTTTTTCATCCGCTGCTTGCTTCAGACTCCAAATAGTATCAGGCAACAATTCAGCGAGCTCTTGAGCTATCGGATCTTTTTTTTCGCCATTATTATTAAATTGAAGAAGAGTAAATGGCGATATTAACGATATAATTCTCTTAAATTTTGCAATTTTAAGTTGACGCGTTAGGCAACCTGCACATAAAGTAGCACCATTTTCAATTCTCAAGTTGTCATTAGCTCTTTGCGACCTTAAGAAAGCGTCTTTATAAGTGTCAGCATCTTTTTTATTATTCCCAGCATCGCGCCCGTATTTCAAAGCAAATCCGCCAAGCAATACACACCCACAAAAAGAAGCGGCCATCAATCCGGCCACTAAATTTTTATTATTAGTAATAATGTCATCATACCAAACAGCCTGAAGGCCTTGGGACAAGCTCATAGAGACCAGCGCACAAGCTAATATCAATTTTTTCACGTAGAAACCTTTTATAAAATATTAAACAACTTATATTAAAGAAAATTATTAATAAGCATATCAAATATAAACTCATATTGATACACGATTTTCACGAACAATTATTTCAAAATCAATTAACAGATGTACTTGAAAGCTTTTCCAACTGAGACTCAAAATTTTCGCGTAGAAAACTAAAATGCGCATGATTAGATGCATTATCGCTGCCACATTTTTCCTCACCGCCCATACATCCTCCCTCGGTTCTAAGGGAGACGCAATCACAAGCATTCATTAAATCTAGCCGGCGCCTATCCTGATCCATCAAACACTCATCCAAACGATTCGGTTTAAAGAACACTCTAACTGCTGGGGCAAAGGCTTCTACAAATGATGCGTACGACCTAAGCATCCCAACCAATTGCTGATTTTTCTTATTGCTTTCGCGAATAAGCGCATTAAGATTACATCTTTCCTCAAACGTGTCTTTACGTTCATTAGCCAAATCTTTTTCAACCTTACCAAGCCGCCTCTTTAGATCAATGTTTTCTGATTCTCGAGTATCAATCTGTCGATTCAATTTGATAATGCTTTCTTCGCAACTCGTATGATCAACTGATGCTGAATCTTTATTTTTTGATGGCACAACAAGAGCATTGCGCTGGCCGGCCTGGTAACACAAAATGCCGCCACCGAATACCGCTAAACCGAAAATAGTATAAACCACAGGTTTATTATCTGACATGCTTCTGAAAACAGAATCAACCCATGTGTGCCAATCGGCCTGCGCATGAGGGGATATGAGCAGAGAGCCCATAACAAGCGACAATATAACTTTTTTCATAAAAACTTTTTTTAATGTGTTAAAAATACAACGTCCCACGTACGCAAACGGCGCGCGTCGGCTCATCACCAACGCGCCGATATTTGTTTATTAACAAAATTATTAATAACTTACCTTAATCAACATCATTGACTTTAGAAAAGCTGATTCTTTCAAGGCCATCACGACGAAGCACTCCATCGCCACCAAGATTAACACTAATGGCTCCACAGCCCTTCGCAAGCGCGCCAAATTCTGTAGCTTTTGTTGCAGCGTGATACAACACAAGACCGTACGATACCACACCATGCCCAAGCCTCAGCTGCTTATTCATCTCTGGCGCATTTTTTTCATAATGAGCCAAAAGATCATTCTGACGCTTTATTGCATCAGCTTCAGCGTCAGATTTTTTTGCAAAAGACGTTTCAGCAGCGAATGTCGTCAAAATCGCTATACAACGAGCTATTACACCCTCACGATACTGCAATTGACCTTCAAGCTCACCTTTCTGTTGCTCAAGTCCTTCTTTTTCTTTGCTCAAAGCATCCCGAGCGATCTTCAATTGATCGAGCTCACCTCGCATCTGGCCAAATGCTTCAAGATCTTTATCCTTTTGAGCAATTTTCCCTTGTAATACTGATTTTTCGTCCTTAACAGCCTTCAAATTACTTTCAAATAGCTCTTGCGATTTCACATGTTTCACATTTGCGGAGACCAGATTCGTATTCTGCTGTGAGAGCTCACGGCATTTTGTTTTCTCAGTCCCAAGCTGCTTATCCAGGCTTGCGGCCTGACTCTCAAGTTTACTTTTCTCTTGCACCCACTCATCCTGATGCGTTTTGAAGCTTGCATTGCAATCGGTAATTTTTTGCAATGCAGTTGTTTCTGCTTTTTGCAACTTCTCAATTTTTTCCTTGCATTCTGTATGGACATCAGCAGCTGGGCCTGCATCTCGAACTTCCACAACAGTCTGACGCGGGCCAAACGCATAACCAATGCCCCCACCAACCAATACTGAAACCGCCGTTGCGCCGGCAAGAGTATAAAGTACGGGCTTATTGGACATCATGCTGTGAAAAGCCTGATCCATCCAAGCCGGCAATTCAACACCATGCACGTTAGGAGAAAATACCATAGAAACCATAATTACTGACAATATAACTTTTTTCATAGAAACTTCTTTTTATTTTAAAAATACAATATACACGATCTAACTGTGTATATTGTATCAGATAAGAATTTTATGTTAACAATTAAGCGCACAAAATAAAAAACGCGTCTTAATTAACCTACTGAAGATTTGCGCCTGGCGTCAAAGTCAAGATTCTTTCTCTATCACTTGGAAAAAACCAAACCCTATCATCACGCCGCCATCCAAGTCCTTGAGCATTTTTTGCAAACTCGCTTCGAACAGAATCGTTCCACTGGCATCCAGGAGTCAATCTAACATATATAGCTGCAACTCTAGAGTCGTAAAACCATGCGGTTGCTTTTTTCAGCTTTTCTAGCTCACCCTGCAAACTCTTTTTTTCTTGAGCTTCTCGCTGAAGACCAGCTTCTATTCCGGCTATAAATACTTCAACTTGTTCCAATTTGTTCGACATGCCATTTATACATTCTACATACAAAGCATTTGATTCTCGCATATCTCTTAAATTGATCTGCTGATCAGCGCACGTATTTATTAGACTGTTATTCTCTTCCTGCACGCGATTTACTTCCGCCTCCAGCAAATCCATTTGCTCTTTATTAAGATTATCTCGCACATTAAAATCATGGTTCATTTTTTCCAGAAGCAGAGCAGCATCTTTTTCAGAGGCGCTTGTTATCTTTAAGTTCCGCTGAAGAACTTCGATTTCCCATCTTAATCTCAGTATCTCACGTTGCCGAAATAGTGATTCTCTGTTCGCGTCCGTTAATCTCCCACGAAGATTAGTCATCATGGTAGATCTGAATTGATCATTGTTAAAATATGAATTACAAGCAGCCCTATAAGTTTCAGTATGCATCTTCTGTTGATTCAGTTCATTCTGCAAATCAAAATTACGATTCCCAAGTCGCTTATTTTGCTTTTTGAGCTTATCTAAAGCTGCTTCTTTTTGCGCCAACAATTGCTCCTGGCTAGAAATATGCACCGCATTAAGGTCACAAACTTTTTGAGCCTCCACCAGATTACGCTGCAAAGCAGCCACGTCTGACTCCAGTCGCTGTCGCAATTGATCACGACCAGCTTGAATAGCACTAACTTCACGCTTACTTATCTCTAACGCCTGCCTATTAGCTCTTTTAAGTTTTTTATAAGTTTTCAATAATTTAGAATACTGAATATCACGTTTGTGAAAATTTTTGCGCGCAATAATTAAATCGTTTTCCAAATTATTGCAAATATCGAACGATACCTGAAGCATAGAAGCGCACATACGGTCAAGTGGCGCCGATTCAGCCGCTGTTAGCAATTGCTCTGTAAATTTATCACAAACTAATTTCTGCGCGATGCTCAAATTTTCAGGGGAAACAGGATAAAGTTCCGCCAAGCTCTTAGCCGAAACATTTTGAAACTCTGACCGGCCTCCAACATTTTGGTTTAAATCACCAGGAATAGGTAGTGCGTCTGCCGTTACGCTATTTCCTGTAAAATGCTCAGGATTTTGTTTCTTAGCCTGAGTCAACTGAATGCGAAGAGCTGCACTCTCTCTGTAGTTAAATACCCCAAATGAAACACCGATCACAGTGGCCACACCCATGAAGCCGACCATAAATTTTGGATTGTTATCACAAAAATCATACACAGGCTGTAACATAAATGACGCCGTGGCGCCGTGAAAGCTGACGAGAAGCGTCAGACACAATATTGAATATAACTTTTTCATAAAATTCCCCCAAAAAAAACAAGCGTACCCGCCCCAATAATAAAAAAAGTATACCAGATTTCATATAAATGACAATCTGATATACTTTGATTTTTAATTCTCGTCTTAAAATTACTCTATAATAATAGAATCTTGCTTAAGAGAAATAGTTACCGTTTTTGCAGTAGGGTTTTTGAGTAAATAAGCAGAGAGTGGGACACCGACATGCTGCTGGATGGCGCGCTTGAGTGGACGAGCGCCGAACTCTTTTTCATACCCCAGTTGAGCAATTTTAGCGATAACCTCCGGAGTAATATGCAAAACTATCTGCTTTTCTGCCAGTCTTTTTTGCAATTGGGATAGCTGTAATGCCGCTATTTTCACAACATCGTCCTGAGTGAGCATTTTGAAAAATGCTATGCCATCGATACGGTTTAAAAATTCCGGCTTAAATGCTTTTCGTAATAAGCTTTCTATAGATTTTTTGACAGTATCATTAATGGCGCCTGCTTCCAGAATAATATCAGACCCAATATTAGACGTCATAATAATAATAGTATTCTTGAATGACACGGTCCGCCCCTGACTATCGGTCAAATGCCCCTCATCCAAAATTTGTAAAAAAATATTAAAAACATCTGGATGAGCTTTTTCGATCTCATCAAATAAAATAACCGCGTATGGCTGCTTACGTACAGCTTCAGTCAATTGACCACCTTCTTCATAGCCAACATAGCCCGGAGGAGCGCCGATAAGCCGCGCAACGGCATGCTTTTCCATATACTCTGACATATCAATTCTGATCAGTTTTTTTTGATCATCGAAGAGAAATTCCGCAACGGTTTTGGCCACTTCTGTTTTACCAACACCCGTAGGTCCTAAAAACAAGAATGAACCAATGGGCCGATTGGGATCAGTGAGACCAGTTCTATGCATCAAGATCGCATGTGCAATCTCTGCAATCGCTTCATCCTGGCCAATCACACGTTCTTGCAGCGTTGACTCCATAGCAAGCAATTTTTTGGTCTCATCACTCTGCAGCTTATCTGCAGGGATACCGGTCCAACGGGATAAGACTGCGGCAATATCGGACTCATCAACTTCTTCTTTTAATAATTTTTTTGGCAAAGCATCCACGATAGTCTGCTGATGAGCAAGATCCTGCTGCAACTTAACCATTTTGCCATATTTAATTTCGGAAGCCTTGGCAAAATCACCCTCCCGCTCTGCCTGCACAAACTGATTATGTGCCGCTTCCAACTGCTCTTTAATAGTATTAATTTTTTCCAGCGGCGCTTTTTCTGCCTTCCATTGGCTTAATAAGAGAGCGTTGCGCTCTTTAAGGTCGCTCAATTCTTTTTCTAATTCTTGTAAACGTACATGAGCCGTGCCATTTTTTTCTTTAGAAAGTGCAACTTTTTCAATCTCTAGCTGTCTAATTTTGCGCTCAAGTTGATCAATTTCTTCCGGCTGAGAATCTATAGACATTTTGACCATGGCAGCAGCTTCATCGACCAAATCTATTGCCTTATCAGGCAAAAAGCGATCACCAATATTTTTTGATGATAGGATAACTGCGTCAACGAGCGCCTGGTCTTTTATTCTAATGCCGTGATGTAATTCATAGCGCTCTTTTAGCCCGCGCAAAATAGAGATTGCATCATCAATGGTCGGCTCTTCAACTAATACTTTTTGAAAACGGCGCTCCAAAGCAGCATCTTTTTCTATATATTTTTTGTATTCTTTGAGTGTCGTTGCGCCAATACAGTGTAGTTGCCCACGCGCAAGTGCAGGCTTTAATAAATTAGACGCATCCATGCCGCCACCGGTAGCACCAGCACCGACCAGCATATGTAATTCATCAATAAATAAAATAATATTATCAGAGCTTGTTTCTATTTCTTTCAAAACGCCCTTAAGCCGCTCTTCAAATTCCCCCTGATACTTGGCGCCGGCTATTAAGAGCCCGAGATCAAGCGCATACACAGTATTATTTTTTAAGCTTTCTGGGATATCATTATTAATAATACGCTGCGCAATACCTTCTACAATTGCCGTTTTTCCCACACCCGGCTCACCGATAAGCACCGGATTGTTCTTGGTTCGACGGGACAGGATTTGAATAACGCGCCTAATTTCTTCACTGCGACCTATAACCGGATCAAGTTTGCCATCCTTTGCCTGCTGCGTCACATTTTGGCAATATTTTTCTAAGAGCTGGTACTGACTTTCTGCATTTTTGTCTTTCACGGTTTTTCCTTTTCTGATCGTCTGTATGTGATTGAGTAATACAGCGCGACTAACTGGTAATAATTTTATTTCTGCAAGAACAAGCATAACATGCTCAAGACTGATAAAAGAATCCTTCAAAGTATCTGCTTCTTTTTTACATGCAGCAAAAAAATTTTCTAAGCTTACATCTGCGGTTAACTGCGCACCTTCAACATGCGGCAGCTTATTTAATTCTGCTGTAGAAAGATCTGTGAGTTGCTTAAGAGGCAGGTGTACTAACGCATAAACCGACCGACAAAACTCCTGCGATAGCGTTGCGATAAGAATGTGGAGTGGCATGAGAGTAGGATTTTTGTGCTCATGCGCGAGCATGATCGCCTTGTTTACTAATTCTTGCGTTGCTGTTGTAAATTGTTCTGTATTCATAGGCAACTCCTGTAAAAAAATATAAGAATAGTTTATATACTATTGTACTCTTTTGGCCCATCATAGCCAATACATCACCTTGGCTATATAACCAAGAAATACGATGTATTATAGATAAAAAAACAATCACAGCATTTTATCCCAATGCAAAAAATTATCTTTTTGACTCCAGGGCACACGGGACAGAAAAACCAGGATCGAATGTTGCAATTGACGTTGGATTTCGCATGGATATTCATCAATGGCAATTTTTATGGAACTTGCTTGACGCCCTGCCAACAGCACAAAAAATTGATCTTGTTGATATAAACAGATTGCCCAATGATATGCGTCAAGCAATCCTATTTTATACAAAAGCTTGAATAGCGGGGTGTTGGGGGAGTTGGTCAAGGCCGTCGCAGAATTCTATAATGCGACCAGACTCGAGATAATAAACGCGGTCAAAAACTTTGCGCACAAAACCCATGTCCTGACTAGAAAGCCCAATAGTAAGACCATTTTTTGCCAAAGAAAGTAATATGGCGACCAAAATATCAGTATTAAACGGGTCAAGAGACGCCGTCGGCTCATCAAGTAATAAAATGCGGGGATTTAAGCATAATGCCCGGGCGATGGCAACACGCTGCTGCTGACCACCAGAAAGCTCCGATGGATATTTATCAACAAAATCTTGCATTTCTAGCCGCTGCAAAATAAAAAGTGCTTGCTGCCGCGCTTGAAAATAATACGTACCATGAACAATTTGATGCAATGGCATGTCATGAACCAACAACGGGTCAATGCAATTTTCTATAACAGTCATGTGGGGGAATAAATTAAAATCTTGAAAAACATAGCCTATTTCTTCTGATCGTTGGCGATGCGTCAAGCCACTCAATTGCTTATCATTAATAATAATCTGGCCTTGAGTTATGGGCATAAGGCCGACCAAAGACTTAAGTAATGTTGTTTTGCCAGCACCACTTTTACCAATAAAACTCGTAATGCGTCCCGGCACCAACGTGCAAGAAACATTGTTAAGAAGCGTATTTTTTTTTACTTGGACGGTCAGGTTATTAACGATTACCATGGATAGTCTTTCGTTCACTATATATTAATAGTACATGCAAAATTGCCGAAAAAAATAAATAGATACACGCAATCATAAGATAAACCGGAAGAGGATTAAGCTCACGAGAAATAATGTTCATGCCCGTGCGCGTCAGTTCAGTTACGCCAATAGTTGCCAACAAAGACGTGCTCTTTAATAACTGTTCAAACTCTCCAAACAGTGCGGGCAAAATTGCTTTAAACAACTGTGGCAACATGACACGACGTAACGCGTGATAGAGCGGATACCCCAATACCATACACGCATCCCATTGACCACGCGGGATTGCATTAATTCCGGCACGAATAATTTCGGCAACGTAACCGCTAGAACAAAAAGCAAGCGCGCCCGTTGCTGCGACAAAACCAGAAATTTTGAACCCAAATAGCGCGGGAATAACAAAATAAGCAATTAAGATATGTACATAAGCAGGAATACCTTTGGCAATAAACACATATATACGTATAAATATACTCAGCTTGCGTAGCGCCAGTCGGCGACTTATTAATACACCTAAAATGGTACCAACCAATAAGCTAAAAAAACCTGCAATAAGCCAGGCCGCTATGGTGACCATAACGCCATGCACTATCAGAGGGACATAGGGTGCAAGACTCACGCAATACCCCACTTTTCTTCATACTTTTTAAGAGTCCCATCCTGTTGCAGAGCGACAATAGCACGCTCTACTTGATTAATTACGTCTTTATTTTCTGGGAGTATGGCAATACCAATACCCTCGACCTGATCTTCAGGAGCCAATGGCACATCAAGCGTTACAATTTCTGGATATTTGTTTTTAAATTTTTTTGCAATAGCAGGTTCAACAAAAGCTGCAGCGGCTTTACCGTACTGAATATTAAGCAGCGCATCATCAATTCTTTCTGTTGGCAATACGTTAATGTAATATTTTGCTAAAACTGCTTCCTGTGATGATCCCGGCTCAACGCAGACCGTTAGGCCCTTCATATCTTCTATGCTTTTAATAGCGCCAGGAATAGCCCCCCAAAAAAGAAGAGGATAAGACGTCACCAGCTCACCCTGATACCGCACCATAGCTACACGCTTAAGACGCTCTTGAGTAATCGATAAACCCCACATAATCGCATCAATACTGCCTTGGTTAAGAGCCATAAAAAGGGCGGTCATGGAACCTAGATCTAGCAACTCAAGCTTTTTACCCATTTTTTGAGCTAATGCATGTGCTACATCGATATCAAAGCCTTCATACTCATTATGTGTATTAATACTGATAAAGGGTGCGTAACCAGAAGCCACACCTATAGTAAGGATATTTTTGGGGTTAGGTTGCGAAACGCGTGTAAAGAAGAGATACATGCCGCAACCAATAACCAGCGCACTTACCAGCGCTAGAATTATTTTTAATTTCATGAAAGTCCCATAATAGAAATATTTTGCTCAATTAACAGCTCTTGGTAAAATTCTAACAAAAACCCCCAGTAATTCAAATATAAGCCACGAAAAACTTGACATTTATCTTATATAAGTTACAATTAGAAATTATAACAAAAAAATAATTACATTATTGGGAATAATATGATGAAATATGTTTATAGCTTACTACTCTTATTAACAACAATTACGAGCGTCCAAATTATGGGCATGAATCCTCATTTAACACCCCCACAAATTGAAATGTGCGAGAAGATTAAAAATCTTAACGTATCAGATACGCATAATGTCCCCACAGAAGAATATAAGAATACTGCTCGAGAACTCATAAAGCATGATTTATCTATCGAGATATGCGTACAACGCCGCGTAGAAGAAGAAAGAAATAAAGCCCGTGCAAAGCTTGAAAAAGAATTCAAAATTGCACCCAATTGGGAAGAACATGATGTTCGTGTACAAAAAAAATGCTCCGAACAAGCACAACATGCACATGTTACGTTTGACCCATCAGTTCCACAAAAAGATGTCGAATTTATCAACAAAATTATTGAAAAAAACAACATAAAGCTCCCATTGCGCGTAGAAAAAAAAGATTCCAAAGCAAATCCTGAAATAGGTCTTATGGAAGATGGAAAAACTTTTATCTTAACACTCACTAAGCAATATGATCGTCACAGCACAGAAGCCCAAGAGGGACTATTATTACATGAATTTACTCACGGAACACGAGGCCATGACTATTATATGGATGAAATTCGAGAAGAACTTAAAAAACAAGCCCTAGCTTATCAAAATGCCAGAATAGAGGCTGAGCGAGGAGACACGAGAACACCATTTCGTACATTATTTTGGATACGCAATCAACATAGTGCAGAAATTCTTGCAAAAGCTCGTGAGGAAGAAGAACGATACTATGCAAAGATCGCAAAACTACAAGAAAATCCAGCATATTTAGCGCATGCGCGATCCTTAGAATTTGAAGCAGACATGGGTCCGACTGCGCAAGGAACTCTTGAAAATGCACGCGCTATGGCATGCAAGACAAGAGAAGTTGTCACAATAACTCCGTTATCAGAAGTTAATAAACAATCAAAACATCCTGCACCACTACAAATGATGTATGATGTAAAACGAATTGTACTACTTAAAGAAGCTGCAGAAGATGTGCGTAATAAAACTGCACAAACAAATACACCAAAACCTAAAGGTGATGCGTATTTTTCACAATTCAATAATCAATTTGAGTAAATGATAGTTCTACTCGACAAAAAAATGTGTAAGTGCATAATATAAACGCACATCAAGCACTTACACCATCATTTGAGTAAAATTTATTATGAAATATATATATAGTTTGGTTTTTCTGTCGGTAGCAAACCCTCATATTATGAGCATGAGTTTAACCGAAAAGCAGATTGCCGCGTGCAATAAAATCAAAAATATCAATCCCCTAGAACAATACGTAAATCCTACATCAGAATATAAACAGACAGCTCTACTGCTTCACCAAAATAATGTATCAACCTGCACATGTATGCGCTATTTTATTGAAGAAAAAACGAAACGCGCCCATAAAGCGCTCGAAAAAGAGTTTGAAATTACTCCCCATTGGCAAGAGCATGACAGAACGATTGCCGCAATGCGCGCAGAAGACGTACGCAATGCGCAATTAATTTTTCATCCATCTCTTCCTCAACACGAGGGTGAATTAATACAAAATATGATTCAAGAAAAAAATATACAACTACCACTGTATGTAAAAAAAAGTAATTCCAACAGATCATGTTATATAGGCTTAAGAAGGTTAATACCACAAAACACAAGAATATTTAAATTAGCTCTAACGCATAGAGATTTCGATAATTGTAATGAGCAGGAAAAAATAGGAACATTGTTGCATGAACTTAAGCATGCAGAACAATCTCACCTCTATTACGAAATAGCGCTAGCACAGGAACTTCAAAAGAAGGCCGAATTTTACAAAAAAAATCGAGTACAAGCCTATGATGACTGCCAACAAGGCAATATAATTCGTAAAATATTAAACATAAAAGATAAAAATGCCGAACAGATCTATATACAGACAGCTCAACGCGAATCATGGTATGAGCAAAAAGTTAAAAACTTAAAAAGATCGCCGTCGTATTTAAAATTTAGCCGTTCTCAAGAAGCTGAGGCCGACCGCATTCCGGCTGCATGTGGAACCTGTGAAGATGCACGCGCCATAACAAGCATGACAATAGATATTTTTAAAACAACACCAGCAAGAAATGCGCACAAACAATCAACACACCCCTCTCCTGTAACAAGAATAGAATGGGCAATGCGCATTAAGGGGGTTAAAGAAGCTGAAGAAGCTTTGCGTATAAATGAGCCGGAGCGTAAAATTAATATGTATTTCTCAAGAACAACCAATCAATTTGAGTAAGACTTTTTGCGCAGCAGTTTGTGATAACTAATGGCAAAATGGTGCGCATAATCGCGCAAAGCAATAATGAGTTGGCCAAGATGCGTTTGCACATCAAGCACCAAACCTTCGGGATGAAAATCTGTAAATAATGTTTCTTCTCGCTTTGCAATACTAATGCACGGAATCTGTGGGAAAATATGCCGAACGGCATTGCGCTGTCCTTTGCCACCATCAATAAGAATAATATCAGGAAAATCCCCCAATTTATAACGGCGTTGTACAATTTCTTGCAACGCTGCATAATCATTTTGCCCCGTCAATGAGCGAATTTTAAACCGCCTACATTTATTTTTATCAGGTCGTCCATCAACAAACCGTACACAAGAACCAACAATATGCGTACTTTGAAAATGGGATATATCAAAGCAATCTATAGACTGCGGTAAAACAGGCAGATCAAGCAACTCTTGCAATGCACTTAACCCCTGCATGAGTTCATCATCAGGGCGCCGCAATGGTGATGTTGCATACATCACTTCTTGTGCATATTTTTTTTCGGTAAATCCTGTTTTTATAGTCGCAAAAATTTTGTCTATATTTTGTAAATATATGCTCAACGTTCTTGCTTTTTCAAATTCCAAATTTTTTATATACACACGCATCTGCTGCTCTATAGTTTTTAAAAACGCAGCATGATTGCCTTCAAAAGCCTGCAGAGCCAATTCTAACCTAATTTTATAATCGGTAAGATCAAAATCAATTTTACAACTGCCTGCACAATTGCCCAAGTGATATTCTAAACATCCGCCAGGTATTTTGACCGCACACATCTGTAATTTAAATGTTTTGAGCAAATAATCATATGTAGAACGAGCTTCTTTTTTATGTAAAAAAGGGCCGAAATACTGACCCTTTTCTTTTTTAACACGAACAAGTTTTATTTCTGTCGGCGTAAATAGAATATACAAGAATGGGTTACCAGATTTTAACAACGTATTATATTTTGGTTTAAAATCTTGAATCAGTTGCGCTTCTAATAACAATGCTTCTATTTCATTTTTGGTGATAATGCATTCTATCGTGACATGTTCTTTAATTAACTCTGCCACCTTCCAGTCATCATTTTTATTTCTAAAATATGACTGTACGCGATTTTTGAGCGACTTTGCTTTTCCCACGTACAGAACAACATTGTGCGCATCTTTAAAAATATACACGCCGGGCAATCGCGGAATGTTTTTTATAACTTCTTGCACGCTCATTAGCCTAACTCATTTACGTGAGAGATATTTTCTGCACCTACGAAAGCATATCCATTAATATCTGGCCTAATCCCAAAATAGTGATGGTGATGATGATGGTGATGGTGATGGTGCTCATATCTATGAATAATAACTTGCGTATCAGGAACGGGAGCACCAGTTGATTCGAATACTTTTTGTTGCGGCGGGTAAATATAGTGATAGCCTTTTTTTATTCCTGGCCACACGACAAAATAACACCCACATAAAATAATGGCGACATGCCATGGATTCATCAAATTAACTTGATCGGCCAGCAAAGCAGCATATCCTTTGGAGTTGTTAATATTTGCACCAACATTTCTAAAAGTAAACGCCGCTTGCGCAAACGCATCACCTAAAGAGCGTTGGAATGGAGTATCGGCTTTAGCAGTACTGAGGTATATACAAACAGGAGCAAGCGTAATAAAAGGCGCGGCGACAGCATCACGAAGAGTGTACATAGCATAAGAAGACGAAGTGCATAGCATGAGCAAAAAGCCCACACGTAAAATATAATATTTCATTATGAACCTTTTTCTGTAAATGCATATTTCTTATGGGTATTATAAGTAACAACACCCATTTTGTAAATGTAATGCCTCAATTGCCCCTTGCGCAATGCCCCAAAAACCTTTAATATGTGATGTTTGAAATATTATAATATAATCATCGTATTTTTTCGGAGTTCATTTTATGAAAAAATTATTCTTTTTTTCCCTCATGCTTCTTGGAAGCAACGCACATGCTGTACTTGAAAAATTTATTTCAGGCGTCGGTAGCGAAAAAGCTACTAAGCTATTATTATCAGCAAAAACAGACTCAAAACTCCGTACAATAAAAAAATGTCCAACATACTGTGAAAAAATACTATATGCACAAGATGAATTGGGCTTAGAGAATGAACAAGCTCAATTTTTAATTGCAAAAATTAAAGGCGCACATCACGTTGTACGCACTGAAGGAATAGAAGCATACAGAAATAAAGGCATTAGCGATAGTAAATCAAAAAGCATGATACAAAATAAAATTGCACAGCAAGCAATACAATCTTCTCAAAAATAATAAAGTCGCAATTTACCTTATCCGTAAAAAAAGTTATAATTTTTTTATTAATTCTTAAAAAAACTTAATTTTATTACAGAGAATAACTATGGCATTTCGGATAAAGGTAATGGTATTAATTCCCGCGATCGCGATTGCGACATGGGCTAGTTGGAATACATATAATTATTTTTTTGATACAACAAATCCAGTGGTAACACTGACAGGTATCGAAACAGATGAACACTATGCAGGTGATATCACCTGCATAGTAGATGGAAGCGATGACTACAAGGTCTACGATATTTCTGTTTTTTTAGATAATAAAGTGCTGGTTGGGCATCATAAAATTAATAGATCATCATTTCAATATTCATTTCCTGTCGCAACAAAAGTATTAACTTCCGGCAAGCATATTTTAAAAATAACTGTTCAAGATGGATCATTTAATAAAAACTCGACCACCAAAGAAGTGCCTTTTTTTGTTGACAATTCACCGATTCAAGCAGCTTTTATAAAAAGCGACGCGGATCTTAAAGTCTTTCAAGGCAGAACACTTCATCTTCAATTTCAGATGAATAAAGAAATAAAATCAGCCGTAGCACGCACACTTGCACAAACATATACATGCGTACCAGAAGCGCCAAATTCTCTTATTTATGAATGCTTTATACCAATAAAAAGCGATGAGATTCCTAATGAATACCTCATTCATCTTGATATTATCGACAAAGTAAATAATACGTTATCAGTTGATAATAAATTTCATATCGTGATGTATCCTTTCAAGAAACAGCAACTCACCCTTAATACCGAAAAAATAAAACTTGAAAATGAACTTGGTTTGAGCGAGCGGCAATTAGAAGCAGACTTGGAAGAAGCAACGAGAAAATCTCCTGCGACAAAATTGTGGCAGGGCAGTTTTTATGTTCCCTGTGACATGAAAGGCATTTCGACAGAATTCGGCACCCTCAGAACAACTCAGGAACGAGGCAAGTATCCACATAATGCAATTGACCTTTTAGGCGCCCCACGCAGCGTTGTATGGGCAACACAAGATGGTATTATTACGATAAAAAATCGATACGCACATAGTGGCAACACCATTGTTATTGATCATGGATGCGGCATATTATCATTATTTTTTCATCTAGAAGATTTTGCACCACTCAATGTTGGCGATAAAATAAAAAAAGGTAAACCAATCGGAACGCTGGGCATGACAGGGTACGCCAGCGGCTATCATCTGCACTGGGGATTGCGCATTAATAATATTGATGTCGACCCAATGCAATGGACAAGGCATGATTTTTAATCAAAAAAAAGAGAGTAATAAGTGTTTTTCATTCCAAGAGGCAATAAGCTGTATTGTATTATAGCGCGCTGGCCATCATACGCACGATACGCCATTGTAAGCTTGTTTTTCATTATCATCGTACTTGCATGGTGGCTGATTGCCTACGTGCCGTTGCGTGAAAATTGTAAGATGTATAAGAACGAAATCGCTCTCTTGTCTGGCGCAAAAAAAATTACCGATATTATGCAGCAATGTACGGCTATTTCCCACGAGATTGATAGTCTTGCCCAATCAATAGAAATAACCGCACGCAAAAAAAAGTTTTTGTCCCATCATGATATCGCACGAGAAATTATTATCATGCTCACTACAAGTGGAATCATGATAGAATCTATCGAAGTGGGCAACTTGATCAAAAAAGAATTTTATTCGCTCGCTCCGATTACATTGAGCATACGTGGAAGTTTTTATGTATTGATGCATTTTATAACATCAGTGTCAGAACTGGGGCCTATGGCATCATGCAGTTACTGCAAAATGACTACTATAGAAAACAACAACCTTGCCTGCACATGCGTTATTCAATCTTGTTTAATCACGATTAATGAAAGTACGCTATGAAAAATGCATTATGCATGTATGTTATGTGTCTTGCTTTGCGCAACCCATTCGCCTATGGACCTCATGAGAATGTGGTTGGAGTAGGAGCATTTTTATGTGACAATACACAGGTGTCTGTTATTCAAGAAGGAACGGATATTAAGATTATAACACGGGCTAAAAAAAGCCCTTCAACTTAAGATTAAGCTGAAGGGTTAGGGGGGTGAACAGTACAAAAAGCACTGTTCATTTGGGGACATTGTATAATATTTTTTAATTTTCATGATCGTAACAACCTATAATTAACTTGTCAAGCTTGATGGTGGAAAAAATAAAATGCGCTTCTTTTTTTTTATGTTAACATTAATGATTACGGTCACTGGCTGCGGCAAATTGCACAAAAAAAAACAATTACCCCGTACAGAGATCACTCACAGCCTTACGATATCTGTTGAAGGAGTTGAATGCGAACGGTGTGCACAAGACGTCACACTCGCTCTCAAAAAAGTTCCTGATGTAACCCATGTAGAATTTATTGTTAAAAATGGTAACTATGAACAGGGGCACTTTGCAATTACGCATGTACACAAAGACCAAAATCTTGAAAAAAATATACAAGCGGCTGTAAAAAAAGAAGGCTTTGCTATACTAAAAAAATAGTCTCTCATTTTCTTAGATGCTTTATTTTTGTTCTTATTTTTTTCTATTGTATACATAAAACACGCACAATATTTTAGAAAGAATACGTATGAACAAAAAAACAATCTTTATTCTGTTAATTATAATTTTTTGGGCGCACCCTATACCTGTTTCATTTGAGCGGCTCATATTAGTTGATGCCAAAGGGAAACTTCAAAAAACCGTTGATCTTATAGGAGACGCCCATCTTGCAGTACGCGAGTCAGTTAGGCGACCATCCCGAGGCAAAAAAGAATTATTATTAACCCATAATGTAGAGGGTACAGAGGTTATTGAACAAAAACTTTTTACCACTGCAGAAAGAACTCTTCTTATCGCATTACGTACATTACATAAACGTTCTGAAAAAATTGATATATTATGGGAAGCTTTACCAAGAGACTTAGTTATACAATTGAAAATTAATGTACCATTTCTTTTTTATTCTGGATTTATTGCTGAAAAAAAATTTGGCATGAATAATAAAGGCGGCTTAAAATTTATTAATGCCGATAGTTATAGAAGAACATTTGGACCAAATGGTATCTATGTAGATATGATACCAACATTTATAACTCAACCTGGAAAAATCGATCCAGACATTTTGCAAAAATATACTTTTAGCATGGTTGATTTTAAAAATTGTTTAGAAAAAGTAATCGAAGCTTTTTCACAGAAATCAGCTCAGATTCAAAAAAAATCTCCCGAAATATATGCACATATTGAACCATACTGGACCAATTTAAAAAACATATGGCAAAAAGAAATCATCGAAGAAATGATAGACCCTGCGTTGATAAAAAATAAAGATATAAACATTCCTGAATTTTTAGCCAGCCTAACATTTGAACAAATAGATATATTTTTTTCAAATGTGCTTCATCAAATCATAAACACCGAAATATTGTTTCAAATTATCGGCTCTGACACAGAGCATGTTATCGCGTACACGGGAGCTGCCCATAGTATAGTTGTAAGAAATATCTTATTGCAGCATTTTGGCTATCAAACTGAAATCGCTATTAATGTCGTCGATCCTACCATGAAATACTTGTTTCCACTTTCTCATCGAGCGTGGCAATTTTTACTTGAATCCCCGCAAGCATCATTTCAAAAATATAAACACCGAAAAAGGCCATTATTATTTAATGAAACAGAACGCGAACAGCAATTTTATACTATTATTGAAAAAATGAATGACGTAAGCCTAGAGCAAGAAGCAGCGCAAAGTGCTTTTATTAAAGAGCAGCTTGAACCATTTTTTAAAAAATCTGATAAAAGCTACATCAATTTTTTAGAAACACATACGGCTGATACGTTTGAAACATTATTATTTAGTGCCGTAAAAAATAACTTGCCAAACATTGTTGAATATTTAATACGCAAAGGGGCGCGAGTTAATACTGCCAATATATATGGCGGAACTCCCGTACACTATGCAAGTGCCACGTTGCCATCGCCAAGAATATTTACATTTTTGCTCAAGAATGGCGGAGATATTACGATACAAGATAACGCAGGCAGAACACCCATCGATATTGTAAATGAAGAATGGAAAGCTCAATTGGACAAACTATTAAAAACAAAAACTGAAAAAAGTTCCCGCACACTCGTACACTCTTTGCAACAATTAGAAAATAATTTAACCATGTTATACAACTATCTTATATAGAAAAAAAGAAATAAATATGCACAAAAAAATAATCTTTATTTTGTTAATTATCAGTTGTTGGGTACATCCTATACCTATCTCATTTCAACGGCTTATGTTGCTTGATGCACATGGAAAACTACAAAAAACGATTGATCTTATTGGGGACTCACATCTTGCTATGCATGAGCGCGTTAAACGACCATCCAGAGGCAAAAAAGAATTATTAATTGATATTGAGCAAAACCTTTTTACTACTGCAGAAAGAACCCTTCTTATTGCATTACGCACGTTACAGAAACGCCCTGAAAAAATTGATGTATTATGGGAAGCTATTCCACACAATTTGGTTTCAGGCCTAACACCTAGCCAAATACCATTTCTTTTTTATGCTGGATCTACACTTGAACAAGAATTTAATACTACAGGCAATGCACAATTTATTAACGCTGATCGCTATAGAAGATCGCTGGGTCCAAACGGCATCTATGCAGAAATAATCATGCAAGCGATACAAAAAACGCAAGCAGTTGATCCGCAAACAGGTAAAGTTGCAACTTTTAAAATAATAGATTTTAAAAATGATTTAGAAAAAATAATTGCACATTTTTCAGATGAGCTAACTCATATACACCAACAACCTGAATTATTCCAAACCCATATAAAAGATGTATGGCAAAAATATATTATTGAAGCAATGCTCGATCCGCTGTTACAGCACAATAAAGATGCAACTATCCATGAATTATTAGCGCCTTTATCACAAGAGGCCCAGCAAATACTTTTTAACAATATGGCATTTTTTATTACAGATATGGAAATGCTCATTAAAATTATAAGATCTGACAAAGCGCACATTATTTTATATGCAGGAGAGAAACATACCAATTCTGTCAGTAACGTATTATTAAATAATTATTATTATAAGCCAGAAATTACCATTAAGCCCATAATACAGCCTCATATGACATATATTTTCCCCCTTGCTCACAAAACATGGAATTTTTTACTCGAGTCTCCGGAAGTATCATTTAAAAAATATAAAGCACATCAGCGCAAGCAATTAATATTTGATGAAACAGAGCTCGAGCCTGAATTGTATACCATTCTTACCAGAATGAATGAACCAGAAAAGAAAGACGCTTTTATTAAAGAACAACTTAAACTTTTTTCTAAAAAATCTCATAAAGGTTATATTGATTTTTTAAAAGCTCATAGAGCAGATACGTTTGAAACACTGTTATCTGTTGCAATAAAGAACAATTTGCCAAAATCTGTTGAATATTTGGTACGTCAAGGGGCGCGCGTTAACAGTATTGATATTTTTGGAAAAACTCCCGTGCACTATGCGTGCATGCTACCCTCTCCAAAAATATGCATGTCATTACTGAACAAAGGCGCACATCTTAATATATACGATAATGACGGCAGAACGCCGATTAATTATGTAAATCCAATGTGGAAAAATCAAAAAAAATTTACGGGCACTATAAATTAGTGCCCGCTAACAAATTTGTAAATGAGCGGATAGTTTTCTGGAGATTTTTTAAAATCATCAGAAAAAGCGGTTTGAACAATTTTACCACCATCCATTAAATAAATAGTACAAGCAAGGCGCGCAATAAGATGCGTGTCATGTGATGCCACCAACACCGTGTACCTTTGATCAGCTAATCTTTGAATAGAATCTGCGACGTAATTGGTCAACAATGGGTCCAGCGCTGATGTAGGCTCATCCATGCAAATAACTCGCGGACGCACAGACAATGCACGTGCAATTGCTAAGCGTTGCTTTTGACCACCGGACAAACGAACAGCGGGAACATGTTCTTGCTCACTAAGATTATATTCTCGCAATAGTAAACGAGCTTCTAATATCGCCTGCTCATGTGGGACCCCCAACCCCTTTTCTAGGGGGAACGTAATATTATCGAGAACCGTCATATGATCAAACAAATTAAACTGCTGAAAAACCATACCGAAGATATGCGAGTATGTATTATTTTCTGGATGAATAACAGAATTATTATACGTAATTACTCCAGAGTCAGCAGGCTCTAGAGCATTGAGAATGCGTAACAGTGTCGATTTGCCAACACCTGAAGCCCCGAGCAAGAGCGCAACTTCACCCTCTGCAACCGACAAAGAAATATTGTCCAAAATTTTTTTATTATTAAATGTTTTTGAAAGATTATTAATACTGAGCATTGTTTAATCGCTTTTCGTAATAATTAACCAAACTAGAAAGCGTGGTTGTCATGATAAGATATATAACCGCTAGCGCGCAATAAACAGATAAGGCATCATATGTATGACTAATAACAATTTTGCCCTCTTGATATAACTCTGTAACCCCAATAATAGATGCCAAACTTGAATCTTTAATAAGCGTCACCGCTTCGTTGCCTAATGAAGGCAAAACAACGCGTAGCGCCTGCGGCATAATAATGTATCTGATAAGATCTATTCTTTTTATGCCTAGTGTTTTTGCCGCTTCTATTTGCCCTCTACTTACCGAATTAATTCCAGAACGAATAATTTGACTCACGTATGCACTACTATTAAGACCTATTGCTATAATTGCTGCTGACAGCGCTGATAAAGATAATCCTGTGATTGATAAAATATAATATAAAAAAACAATGTGAATAAGCATAGGCGTACCGCGTATAAGCGTCACATACACCATGACAAAATTCTTTAATAGCGTACTGTTGCTTGTTTGTGCGATACCCAATAACACTCCCACAAAAAAACCGATACCCAGAGCCGCACTTGCAATACATAAACTGACTGCCGCGCCATGCAGGAGACTTGGTAACGCTGCAATAATAATCGTCATATTAATCATGCGATAGCCATGCTTCTTTATAATGTTGAATTGTACCGTCTTCTACCATATCAGTGATGATTGAAGCTACTTTTTGAGCCAGCATCGGATATTCTTTACAGAGAGCAAGAGATACTGTTTCAGCAGCTTCTTCCAAGATAAAAACATTGTAATCAGTAATATTATTTTTTTCAAAAAATGGTTTAACAGCTTGCGATGCTATCACGTATGCATAACCCCTACCATGACTCAATGCCAAAAAGGCATCAGAAACAGTACCTAAGCGCCTTATCTTGATCCCAGGAAATTGTGACATATATACATCGGCGGTATATCCCTGATTAACAATAACCTCTTTACCTTCCAAATCTTTCAATGATGTAACAGGGGCATTCGATGCAAGTGATACAACGACCAACTGATCGCCCGTCAAATGGGGTGGCGCAAAGAGCACCCGTTCAGCTCGAGCAGGCGTTGCTGTCAAACCTGCGGCAACCATATGAATAGTGCCCAATTGTAATTGAGGAATAAGAAGTTCAAACGGCATATCTTTTAAAATAAGCGGCTGACCAAGGCGTCGACACACTTCATTAACGATGTCTATATCAAGACCAACAATTTTATCGTTTTCTTTAAATGAAAATGGCTTAAAATCAGCCGATGTTCCAACAATAATGGGAGACGGGATTTCTGGCAATGTGCGCTGAGTGATATAATTGAACCAAAAAAGGATTACAAAGCTAGTAACGATAAAAAAAAGTATGATAATTTTTTTTTTCATGAAGATCCCAAATTCGGCACGATAAGACTAGAAAGTTAGGCTTTAATTTTAATAGTTATAGGTAATTTGTCAATAATCCATCCCATTCGATCAAAGTAATGGGATGGCAAAACTATTAATGCGTATGCGTCAGCAAATTTTTGTTAAATACGATAAAGCCCAGATTATAATACGGCATTCTATAGTGCGGATTAAGCTCTATAGCCTTTTTTATCATATCAAGCGCTTTTTCCGTATCTTCCATCAAAAAATATGCGCACCCAAGATCATTATACGTAGCATAATTATGTTTGCTTATTTCTAGCGCTTTATTAAACCATGCAATAGCCTCATCAAGCTTATCTTGGTCATATGCCAGCGTCCCCAAATTATGATAAGCATAATCAAAATCTGCATGTTTTTTGATTGTTTCTTCAAAATAATTTTGCGCTTTTTCAAAATCATGCATATGCAAATATAAGATACCCAAATTATTACTAATCGGAGCACTCAATGGATCAATAGCATAAGCTTTTTCCAAAAATTCTTGCGCCGGCTGAACAAGCCCGTTTGATACAAAAAGCGTACCCAGGTTGTATGCCGCGGCAGCGCTTTTTTCGTCAACTTCAAGAGCTCTTTTTAAAACCTTTATGGCTTCATTAAATGACCCCTGAGCTGCCAACAAGGCCCCCAAGTTACATAAAATATGTGAAGAGTCCGGGCTCGTTTCTAGTGCTTTTTTATAGCATTCCAGCGCTTCCTTAATTTCTTGTTTATCAAAATGCTCCTGCCCTTTTTTAAACAAAACATCAGCTTCTGCTGTTAAACCCGGCGCCGCATTATAATACATATAAGGCGTTGTCAGGGTTGTGGTCATTAAATTGCTCTTGTTTATCATACGATCAACTCACTCATAAAAAAATAATACTATTCTTTTGAGCATACATCTTTTTACGGCTTAAATAAACCTACAGGGTCTTACTCAGGCTCAAAACCGGCGGCGCACACTTATGTTTTGGTTTATATGAAATAGTTTTAAATTTATTTTTTTTAGATGTATTTTCAGCAGCCAATTCAGCTTTTTTAACGTCTTCAAGATCTCTCATCAACTTCTCACGAGCCGCAACGATAAAGCAAGCTGGATCAAATTCTGCTGGATCATACAGTTCTGGATGCAGTATAGAATAAACCCCACCAAGATCAGTTTGTATATCCTTAAACAGTGGGTTTTCTTTCATGCCATTAAACATGTATCTCGTTAAATCCACACGGCAATCATCTACAACTTCTTTAAGCGCGGTTGTCAAAACCACTTCTAAAGCGCTCAAAGCATTAATAGCTTCAATAATACTATTCTTCTTATTAAAACGCTTAGACTTAACAATATCGATTGATCTTGCGAAAGTACTTTTCCAAAGATCATCTATACTTTGTTTCCTCTCGCGCTTAATTTTGTTATCGTCTTCTTCTTTTTTTTGAGTTGCTTGTTTAGCCTCATCATTTTTCTTATCTCTCTGCAACCTAAGACCATACGCCAAATCTTGAATTGAAGCATCAAATATTTCTGATGAGTTACGCTTAGTAGCAAAATCATCGTGCAATTGTTGCTGAGTAGCCGTCCCTACATCGCTAATGCTTCTTCTTTTAACAGCTCCGGTACACAAAGCAGCAAATGGGATACTGCTCAACACGAAAAATACTATATTATTTT
The DNA here is from genome assembly GCA_041660765.1 of Candidatus Babeliaceae bacterium. NCBI lineage: Bacteria > Candidatus Babeliae > Candidatus Babeliales > Candidatus Babeliaceae > Candidatus Babeliaceae bacterium. The sequence continues at coordinate 777,642 of JBAZVR010000001.1, forward strand.
TTATCATAAAAACTTTCTGATACTTTTCTGGGTGGTGCCGATCGGCACCACCCAATTATAAAGCCTTAATTAAACTTATTGGTTATCGATGCCCGCAAGCGTCACAACTGGCGCCATGCTCTTAGGCCTTTTATTAGCCTTTATTTTTGTTACGCTACCGTCATGAAAAACATAACCTTCACGCAATAATAATGTTGTTCTTATTTTGCTTATAAGGGTAACAAGATTGGTTTTATTTACTTGCGCATCATACTGAAAAGCTGGCTTACTGATCAAAATTTGCTCTATATCATGTCGTATTTTTTTTAAACACTTAGCGTTATCTATGCCGCTAAATACAAGACTCGCTACGTGCTCATCAGCCATAACATGCGAACGATTGGTTGCACTATATTCATCAGATGGGTCATACGGAAAATAAATTTGATTCATATCAAGGCAAGTAATCAAAATTTCTTCATATGTATCCACAAGCGCTAATGCAGTTTTAGCAGACTTGTCTTTTGAACTCGACTTATGATGAGTAACGCATTCAAAAAGCTGAGCGCCTTTTGCCCTCTTTTGATCAATGGTACTTAAACGCAATTCTTCCAATGCCCAACGTTCATCAAACTCCTTCTTCGATCGAGCATTTTCTTGCTCTTTAGCACTTCGCACATCATTCTTAGAATCTTCTGCAGTGATGCTATTTCTGGTTGATGTTAATCCGGTACAAATGGTAGTAAATGGTAATGCAGTTATTACAACAAACATTATGGTATTTTTAATCATAAAAAAACTTTCTTAATAAAATATTAAACTTAATTATTTTCTTGTGTAATCAATTGATTTGCTGAGCCAACTAACGTACTACTTTCATCACGAAGAAGCTGTGTAGTGGCTGAATCAGACAAATGGCTTGCATCTCTGACCAGCGAGATATTTGATGTGCTAGGCAAACTGTGATGCTTCGACATCTTTGCATCACCCACCATATGAGATCTTAAAACTCTGTTTTTAACCTTCTGGCCAAAAGATATACGAGGTTGATTCTTCGATAATTCTTGTTCAGAAACATAAGCACCGTTTTGCGTTTCTGCCTCAGATAATAATGTGCATGCATTTTTCATGAAGGGCTCAATCTCGCTCTTATAAAAACTTACATCAAGCTGCGCAGACTCCATCGCAAGACAAACAGTATAATATACTGTTTCGATATCTCCGCGTATTATCTTAAAATGCTCATTTTTATTTTCTAATATTTCACAAAATACTTTACGGATCCATTTATCATAAGGTCTGTAACCCGCAGCAGTTTTCACTTCTCTTGCAACGGCTCCATTATTTATAATCTCTTCCTGAGAGAATTTTGGGATCGCTACCATTTCATTCATAGCAATCAAATTCTGCACAACTGTCACATATTTCTTTAAGGCATCTATCGCATACTCCTTATGCCGACGAGCGCATTTTGCGTCATGCCAAAGCTGTAATGTATCATCAAGTTTATTTGATACCTCTTCCATGCGCGCCTCATGCTTGGCCACAATTGCGTTCATTTCAGGAAGTTCTTTCTCATCCAATGCTATCTTCCGCTTGGCTTCAATTTTATATATCGCATCTATCGCATCTCCAATCAAATCATTCACAAATTCAGAAGCGTCAAATGTCTTTTTTGGCACAATAACTTCTTCTACAAATAACAATGTTGCTAATGCAGAAGAGGCAACAGGTTCTGACGCTGGCTCTAACTTGATAACGGGCATTTCTGTGATAACCATTGATCTCGGTCGTCCACCAACTTTACTCAGCCTCGTACACAATGTACTAAAAGGCGTTATGCTGATCACAGCACACATTAAAATATTTTTAATCATAAAAACTTTCTTAATATTAATAGATTTATCGTAATAAAAAACAATTTAGAATATTTTTTTCTTACCTTTCGCGCAATAAAGGCTGCCCGCACTGTGCAGATTTAAAAAATTATTAATTGCTCTGCAGAGCTGGCGGCTAACCAATAGTACAGTTATATTTGTTAATAAAAGTTAATTACCTTGAAGTGAAATGTTAGTCGCTCTACGAACGTCATCGCCACCAATAAGCTGCGATAATCTGGAACCATCCGTAGATAAGGTTTTGATGTTATTTTCGTGTTTTTTGCCAAAACCTAACCAAGCACTCTTCTTGCTGATCGCCATCGCGTTACTATTAACCCGCTCAGACCGCTGCGTTCGTTTTTCACTCACACATGTGAGAAAGCTGCTTAAATATGATGATAATACAAGAGGCCCTTTGCATTGTTGTATTAATTTTAATTGAGCAGATTGTATCATATCGGCAAACGCGATCTGCCCCACTAGTACCGTGAGCGCATTTTCATCAAGCAGTCGTGAAATTTTTTCATGTTGTTGTTCAATATCACTACGTATTAATCTAAAAGGCTTATGCCGATTTTGTGCTATTTCATTAAATATTTCATGAATCGACTCATTGTAATCTGACACTTGCAATAAATCATTCATATTAACAAAATTATTTAAAATAGTTTCATACATTTGCAAAGCGTAAACAGCTGGGATGACATAATTACTATTGCTAGAAATTTTTACCTTCTGCCGCAACTCATGAGTCTTGATATCAATTCTCTTAACTTCATACCTATTAACATTTTTCATGCACATAGTAGAAAATGGCAGGAGCCCGCTCAACACACATATCATAATATTTTTTACCATACATACTTTCATGTATTAATATATTATTGTAATAAAAGAACACAGTAATTATAGCAAAAATATTAAAATATTACCTTATATTTTCTAAGTTTTTATACAAGAATATAGCGCGCAATGTGCTGATTTGAAGCTTATTATCGCTCCTGCACATTGCGCGCTATATTTATAATAAAATTATTTCTATTAATTAAATAAAGTCATTATTCTTCATCTGAAGATGAATCAGGCTTTTCCATGCAACTTTGACTTTTAGTGAGTTGCTGAGACGTTGTCTCCAATGTCAAATGAGGCTTTGCAATTTTTAAAGACTGGGCTTCGGATGGCGTTTTCTTTGTAAATGCATTCTTTACCGAAGTCATAAAACCAGGTTTCTTATTATTTTTTGATTCTTCTTTCGCGCTGGAAGTCTTTTTATTGTACTGTTTTTCTATTACAGCTAAACGCGCTTTTTCCATGCCTGTAGAAAGAATTTTTGGGTCATGCAAATTAACCGCAAAATAATCAGTATCTTGTAAAATATGACAATATAAATCTTCAATACTTTCTTTTCCATACCTAAAGGGGGCATGTCCATTGTTTAACATGTTATTAAGGACACGCCTTACAGCAATATTATAAGCAACATGTGGCACAATATCTTCACCCGCAGTATGTTTTAATGCCGCTCTATACCTGGTTGCGAGATCACTACATTGAAAAAAACTATATATAGCAGCTTCATATTGGCTATAGGCAAGAAGCGCTTTTTCAATGTCAGAACTACGACCATTAATGCGAGCAGTAGCTACAAGTGCAAGATTTTTCTCATATTTCTTTGCTATACCATAACAAGCCTTTAACTCAAGCTGAACTTCTTCTGACACGCTTGGAGCATCCGGCTCCTGAACAACAACAGCAGGCTTTACCAATTTAGCAAGAGCAACTTTTTCTGCTGCTTGAGCTATATCCTCGACAATCTCACCAATAAAAGCATGATGCGCAGGCGCAGTTGATGGATTGGTATTAGGAACAACGACAAGAGTAATACTGGACTTATCATCCTCGTCAATCTCCATCTTGCCATATTTTTTGCCTGTACCCACAGCAGCAAATGATACAAACGCCGTCAGAATAAAGAGAATATTATTTTTTGTCATAAAGACCCCTATAATTAATACATTATTGTAATAAAAAACAAAACTTTATTAATTATAGCACGTTAATTAAAAGATTTCTTGGATTATTTCATTGATATTTTTATGAACAACGCCTTGCATAGCGCGATAAAACTGTTCATCATAATTTCTTGTTTCTATCACGATGGGCATCATAACCGCGTGTCCAATCAGCATGGCCTGTTTTTTGCTTTCTAAAGAAGCGAGAATTGATCGCAAGTGATGAGCGTTGCTGACGCCATTAAGAACAGCCTGTATATCTTTTTCATCATGTAATTGTGCAATAATTTTTGTACCAATTTGAGACATGATTTCTGGGTCTATACCAGAAGGACGCTGATCAATCACCAAAAGCGAAACGTAATATTTTCTCATTTCGCGTGCAATAGTGCCAAAAATAGTTTGGCGTGCTGTTTGTGGATTTAAAAACTTATGGGCCTCTTCTATAGTGATCATTAATTTTTTTGGCTCATCATATAATGCACGACTGCCCAAAAACTTTTCCGTTTTTTGAATATACAGCGCATGAATACGGCGCGTAATAATGTTGGCAAGCAATAAGTAACAAAATGTTGATGTGTAATTACCAAACTCAATAATAATTGATATCCCGTTATCAATATATTCTATCATGCGATCAATAACATTTTCTTGGCGCGGCAAATCTTTTACAAAAAAAGGCAACCTTTCTATATGTTTCAACTTACGATACAAAGCAGCAATGGACTCTGGATGCGCACCAACACGCGCTGCAAACTCTTTGAGCGTATCACCGCTCTGTAAAAGAGCCATTAACCAATCTTTTTTATAATAAGCTGCTACAAGATATGCCGCTTCACAGGCAGTTGGATGTAGATTAAGCTCTTCTTGCAAAGAGAGAATATCTTCTACATGAATAGATCCGTAATCTAATAACATCTCAACATCCGGCGAACCACCACGGCGCCGCGTTGATGCAGGATCAAGAGAAAAAATAGCCACTTTATCATCAAACAGGGTCTTAAGCCCCTTAACAAACTGATTAGCATGGCCTTCTTTTCTAGCTTGCAAACCATATTCACCGTGCATATCAAAAATTAAGTTAACGGCTTTTTCTTGTTTTATTAATCCAGCAAGTACAAGTCTTGTTAAAAAAGTTTTACCCGTTCCTGTTTTTCCAAAAATGCCATTACTACGTTCTGTTAATTTTTCTAAATCTATGCAAACCGCAGCCTGCATATCCAAAGGATTCCCGATATTAAAATACTTTTTTGTAGGCTCCCGCTCATCGCCAAAGATTGATGCAATATCTGCTTCAAGCGCCTGACTTACCGGAGCAAAATGGCTCGGAATAGTTTTAACAGGCATAGGCTTATTATCATACGTCAGCATCAATAAAGGTTTAAGCCGCGCTGTAACATACATGCCAGTATTTTTAACAATATCCTGCAATAAAGTTTCTTGGTCTGTTGGCGGAAATAATAAAATATCTGGATGAGAAACTTCTAACGTTAAATCAGTGATTAATGAAAAAAACCTATGCTGCGTCCCCATAATGCATACAAATTTACCAGCTTTAATTTCTTCTAATGATACATGCGAGCTCATGCGCATGACAAAACCTTCAACCAAAGATCCTGATGTAATCATGCCAATAATGGCCTTGTGATTATTATTATTCTTATTCATGACAAATAATCGTAACACTATCTCGTTCTATTTTCGCAAGACCACCCTGCATAGCAACTGCCTCAAAAACACGCGCAGCCGTATACATATTAATGCTTTGAGCAGGTAAGAGAGTAATATATGGAACATGCCCATACTGAATAATCATGCTCCCAGAAGGCGTCTGAAGCTCTATCCACTGAACATTATACTCATGAGATTCCATGGGACGAATAATTTTAATAATAAAATTCACACAAGTTCTCGAGTTAATTTTTCTGCTTTTTCAAAAACTTCTTCCAATTGACCTACCATATAAAATGCCTGCTCAGGAAGATGATCAACTTCACCGCTAATAATACGTTTAAAATCAGCAACCGTTTTTTCTATTTTGACATATCTACCCGGAACGCCACTGGCAAATTCTGCCGTGAAAAGAGGCTGCGTCAAAAACTTTTGTATACGCTTTGCACGATTAACAATTTTTTTATCTTCCTGCGATAATTCATCCATCCCAAGAATTGCAATAATATCCTGAAGTTCTTTATAGCGTTGTAAAATAGATTGTACTGCTCGTGCAACCTCGTAGTGATCTGATCCAACAATAGAGCGCGCGAGTCCTTTTGAATTTGACTCTAACGGATCGATTGCCGGATATAATCCCAATGCCACCAATTTACGCGACAGCACCGTGCTTGCATCTAAATGCATAAATGTTGTTGCCGGCGCAGGATCTGTTATATCATCTGCGGGTACATACACGGCCTGAATAGATGTTATAGCGCCGTTAACCGTATTAGTAATACGCTCCTGGAATGCACCCATTTCTGAAGCAAGAGTAGGCTGATACCCAACAGCAGAGGGCATCCGACCAAGGAGTGCCGAAACCTCTGAGCCTGCTTGTACAAGCCTAAAAATATTATCAACAAACAAAAGGACATCTTTTTTTTCATGATCTCTAAAGTATTCTGCCATGGTCAAACCAGTGAGCCCAATGCGTAATCGCGCTCCTGGCATTTCACCCATTTGGCCAAATACCAAAACAGCTTTATCGAGAACGTCGAATCGCTTCATGTCCAGCCACAACTCGTTACCTTCTCTTGTGCGCTCACCAACACCCGTAAAGACGGAAACCCCTTGATGCTCTATTGCAATATTTCTAATAAGCTCTGTAACGAGAATGGTTTTACCAACCCCTGCTCCACCAAAAAGACCTATCTTTGATCCCTTAAGGTAGGGGCACATAAGATCAATAACTTTAATGCCCGTTTCTTGTATCTCATTTTCAATTTTTTGATCTATAAATGCGGGAGCATCCCTGTGTATAGGCAATCGCTCTGCTGCAACAAATGTCGGCAACTCATCAATAGTACGGCCTAATACATCAAAAATTCTTCCTAAAGTCTGAGGACCTACTGGTACCTTAATAGGGCCACCGGTATCAATAACTTTAAGCCCACGAGAAACTCCAAAAATATTTTCTAAGGCTATACAGCGTACAACGCCATCCCCTAATTGCTGCTCAACTTCAATGCTTGCCATTTTTTGAGCAGCTTGCCCTTGCATGGGAATCAAAATCTTAAGTTCATTATAAATTGCTGGAACCGTATCGCGATTAAACTCAACGTCGATAATAGTCCCACTGACGCGTAAAATAGTACCTGTGTTATTTGAAATATCACTCATGAAGTTCCTATACCCAATGACGTATGGCATTTTTTTTAAGTATATGCTTCCTGAGTTTGTATTTCAAACTTTATGCAACACTTTTTACTTTTTCATTGCCACCTGGCATTAAAACATGATGTAATACCTCATCAGCATGCTTAACCCAAATAAGTTCTATTCCCTTTATCAGATCATCAAGCCCTATTATGTCTTTTTTGTTTTTATGCGGCAATATAATATGCGTTACTTGATTGCGCAATGCAGCCAAAATTTTTTCTTTAACGCCACCAATCGGCATAACATTACCACGCAAATTAATTTCACCCGTCATTGCGTAATGAGCATTGATAGGTCTAGAGGTCAAGGCTGACAAAATAGAACTCAACATAGTTACGCCGGCTGATGGTCCATCTTTTGGTATACCGCCACTAGGAACGTGTATATGTAAGTCGTACGCCGTAAACATAGATGGGTCAATATTAAATTCTGTATGATGCGCACGAGCGTAACTCAATGCGGCTTGGGCTGACTCCTTCATAACATCACCAAGCTGTCCCGTTAACATCAATAAGCCTTTACCGGGCATAATCATCGCCTCAATTTTTATCATCTCTCCACCATATACTGTCCATGCAAGCCCGTTAGTGATACCAACTAAATGTTCATGGCACGGATCTTCACTCAAAAAACGCTGTGGGCCAAGATATGTTTCTAGGCTTTCGGGAGTAAACGTAATAATTTTATTTTCTTCAACAATCGCTCGCGCGGCCTTTGCACATAATTTTTTGATGACACGTTCAATTTCTCGAACACCTGCCTCACGCGTATAATTAACTACAATTTCATTAATAACAGATCTATCAATAGACAATGCATGGTCAGTCAACCCACACTCAGCAAAAGCTTTTGGAATAAGATGTTGCTCTGCGATGCGTATTTTTTCTTCAGCTATATACCCCGACAATTGAATAACTTCCATACGATCTCTGAGCGGCTCAGAAAGCATATCAGCATTATTCGCTGTTGCTATAAAAATAACTTTAGACATATCGAATGGGATACCAATATAATTATCATAAAATGTTTTGTTTTGTTGCGGATCAAGTATTTCTAACATAGCGGCTGAAGGATCACCCCTAAAATCCGCCCCTATTTTATCAAGCTCATCAATAATAATAACCGGATTAGAAGAGCCTGCTTTACGAAGTCCTTGAATAAATCTACCAGGCATTGCTCCAACATACGTTCTGCGATGTCCACGAATTTCTGCCTCGTCTTTTACACCGCCCAATGATATCCTAAAATACTCTCTACCCAAGCTACGCGCTATTGACTTACCTAATGATGTTTTACCGGTCCCTGGAGGACCTGCAAAGCATAAAATAGGCGCATAGCCATCTTTTTTAAGTGAGCGAATTGATATAAAATCTAAAATTCTTTCTTTTATTTCTTTAAGACCATAATGATCTTCATCCAAAACGCGTCGAGCATGCTCTAAATCAAGATTGTCTGTCGTCTCTACCCCCCATGGTAGAGCCAAGACCCATTCTATATAATTACGAATAACGGCCGCTTCCATAGAGTCCGGCGATGTTTTTTCTAATCTATTAACCTGACGGTTAATTTCAACGGTTGCTTCTTCTGACAATGCAATTTCAGTAATCTTTTGTCGTATTTTATCAAGATCATCATTATCGTCTTCGCCCAGCTCTTTTTTAATTTGACGCAACTGCTCGCGCAAATAAAACTCCTTCTGAGCCTTATTCATAGAATCACGCGCACGATTTTTAATGCGCTCCTGCACCTCTGCAAGCTCAATTTCTTTAGATAAATGCTTATACAGCCCATCTAAGAACTGTTCATAGGTTGCGCACTCCAACAGCTGTTGTGACTGTTCTACCGAGAGATTTAAATGCGATAAAATAAAATCTGCTATTTTTTCTGGATCGTGCATCTTAGAAATAATTAAATGAAAATCAGGGCTCAACGATTGCCCAGAAATAGCCATTTTTTCTGCCAATGCTTTAATGTTTTTTATATGAGCAGACATTTCTTCTGATTGATAATCACTGTCTGACGGTATATACCGAATGGTCGCCGTTAAAATATCCGCATCAGCAGAAAGCAATTCGACCTCTGCCTTACACAATCCTTGAACAAGAATTTTGACACCACCTTCTGGGATCTTAATAAGTCTCATAACCGTAGCAACTGTTCCAACAGAATACAGATCTTTGGTCCCAATAGCTCCCTGATGATTTACAGACTCTTTATGCGATGCCAAAAGAAGTATTTTCTTTGACTGATCATCTAATGCAACATTAATACCCTTAATAATACGCTCATCAAGGACTAATAACGGTACAATCATGTGCGGAAAAACAACAACATCCATGGTAGGTATAACCGGGAGCACCTGTGGCATAGAATCTTGTAGAAATTGTGTGGCCGATTTCATAACAACTCCCCCTTTGGACCTCTCGTGAGGTATTCCCCTAATAACTTTATCCCTATGCCTGATTCTATCCAAGAGTTATATAATAAAACAATAATTTCTTAGAAAATTCATATTTAGCTTTTTTTAGCTGTATTTTTTCAAAAAATACATAATAATTATTACAAATCTTGAATATATAGAAAAATATATGCTATTAAAAACATATTAATATGAACTATAAACTTATAATAAAAAATTAAAGGTTAGGAGAGCGTATAAAATTTATGCTTGCCTATTTTAATATTCATTCCAGTTTGCCACTGCACCAGAGCCTTAATATCGACAATTTTTATTCCATCAATAGTAACAGCACGCGCCTCAATAAGCCGACGCAACTCTGATGAGCTTGCCTCTGGATTCAATATTTTGAGTAACTCTACAATAGACACTGGGTTTTTTGTACCGATAGGAAGCGTTACCTGCTGAGCATGCTCAAAATCACGTTTTTGAAATAAATGCTCAAACGTCTGTTGTGCCGCATCAGCTTCTTGCATAGACCAAAATTTGGCAATAATAGCATGAGAAAGTGCTTTTTTAAGCTGCATCGGGTGCGCAGCTGCTGCTTGCACTTGCTGTTTTAAGAAGGCAACTTCTGATACCGTCTTACCCAATAAAAGTTCGTAATAAACCCACATAAGATCATCAGATATAGACATAACTTTCCCATACGCCTGGTCTGCCGCTTCTGTCAATCCAATGGTATTGCCCAAAGATTTTGACATTTTTTGCACACCGTCAAGGCCTGGCAAAATAGGCAACGTCATGATGACCTGCGGCTCTTGGCCGTATTGCTCCTGCAAATGCCGCCCCATAATAATATTAAACGTTTGGTCCGTGCCGCCCAACTCTACATCTGCTTTCAATTCAACCGAATCATACGCCTGCAAGAGCGGGTATAATAATTCATGGAAGCTAATAGTTTGCTGGCTCTCTAATCTATTTGCAAAATCTTCTCGCTCTATAATACGCGCCAGAGTAACGTGTGAACACAATCTAATCCAGTCACGGCTACTTAAAGTATCAAGCCACTCAGAATTATATCTAATAACAATTTTATTAAGATCTAAAACTTTTCCCACTTGCTGAATATAAGTCTGTATATTGTGCTTAATAACTTCTTCAGTTAATGGCGGACGAGTCTTTGACCTGCCCGTAGGATCGCCTATGCGGGCGGTAAAATCCCCAATAAGAAAAATAATGGTATGTCCAAGATCTTGAAACTGTCTCATTTTTGAAAGCACAATAGTATGACCCAAATGAAGATCTGGTGACGTTGGATCTGCGCCTAATTTAATAATTAATTTTTTACGACTATCAAGTTTTTTAATAAGCTCATTTTTTGGCAAAACCTGCACGGCACCCGCGCAGAGCGAAGCATAAGAATTTTCTTGCATAACTATCCTTTACCAAATGGCTAACATATAAGCACTGTGTACAATGATACTCAAAAAAAGAGCTCTTAAGAAATCTGCAAAAAAGAAAAACATTATCATAGGCCCCAACAGCATAAAATAATCTGCATACTGCATATAGTCATATTTTTTTTCAAAACCAATCACAAGAGCGTACCTAAAAGCATTAAGAATAAAACTTAACGACGCAATAAAAACATTAAAAAATACAACCGCCATTAACAAAAAGGCGGAAACAACCATCCATGAAGGATAATGAGGAAATGTGTCTGTAAAATATTTAAGCGGAATATGCCCAGAAAAAAACATATGAAATGCGCATTCCAATGCCCGAGCTTCAAAAAAAACAACCAGCGTAAATAGTGATATAAAGGCCAAAACCAAACTAATAAACGTTTCGAAAAAATAAACACATATTAAGCGCAGCATACGATAGGGTGATTTAATTGCGTAGGGATCAATAGGAATTTGCCGTCCCCATCCAAATCCCAAAAAGACAATGAGGCCTAGACCGATGGCATCTATATGATCCAATGGATTAAGCGAAAGCAAACCAGCATCCTTTGCCGTACTATCCCCCATTTTATCTGCGAATAATGCCTGCGAAGCGCCGGACACGGTTGTAGAAAAAAAATAGGCGAACACGAGAGCCATTGACGTAACGATTGATTCTATAGTATTGAGATTGATCATATTAAAAACTAAGTCGAAAATTGGGCTGGTGCCCTTGTATATAATGTATAAACTACTTTTATCAGTTTAAGAAAAAATAAAAGTATGGTCAACTTAACACAAGAGAGTACGTTATGATAAAAAAACGCATACATACGCTATATTACGCGATCACACCCCTATTGCTTACCACAATAACCTGCATCTTTTATTACCCTTCTGTATGGTTTGGATTTCAATTTGATGATCTAGATAATATCACAAAATTTTATCCAATCAGGCATATGGTATTTAGAGAAATTTTTTTAAAAAATTCTCGCTGGATATCGTATTGGCTCAACGGCTTTTATTATTCCGTAGCCAGCTTTGATCCATTTATATATCGCTGCGGCAACCTTTTTTTTCATTGCATAACCGGCGCACTTGTTTTTTTTGTCACGCATGCGCTATTCACCAGAATGCGCACAAAAAATTTTTTTTCTGAGCACGCATATATATTGGCATTTTTCACATCAGCTCTCTTTTTGCTACATCCTCTTCAAACACAAACAGTGTCGTATGTAATTCAGGGGCAATTAGAAGGCCTTTCAGGACTATTTATCATGAGCATGGTGTTAAGTTTTTTGATCGCAACTGGTCCTTATACAACATACATACAATACAGCGCATGGCTTTCTCTTGCCCTCTGCACTTTTTTAGCATGCGGCACTAAAGAAATATCAATTATTGCACCCTTATTGTTGATAATAATCGACTGGTTTTTTGTCGCTCAAGGCGATCTAAAATCTTTTAAGCGTAGACTACCCATTCACTGCCTCATAACATGCTGCGTTATCGGGATATATATATACTTTTTAAAGCCACAATTTTTTTTAAATATTCTTGGTTTTCGTACAGAAGTTGCTAATAATATCGGCAATGTTTTAACACATAATAGCCAAGACACCATTACCCCATATAACTTTTGCATATCGCAAGCAAAAGTTATTTTACACTACATAGCTTTATTTTTCTGGCCGTTCACTATGAGTGTCGATTATGACTGGATGTTGTGTAGAAATATTTTTGCGTTAGATTGCTGGTTACCGTTCACGCTTCTCTTTTGTTCGCTTATATATATTGCATCACGACTGTATCGAGACACAACCGATGTTATCAGCTTTTGCTATATCTGGTTTTTTATTGCTCTGTTGCCAAGAGCAAGCATTATTCCATCAACTGAATTAATTGCCGATTACAAAACGTACACGGCCTCTTTTGGGATTTTTATTATACTAGCCGCCATAGTTGTTGCTGTATGCAAACGCTCAAAATTTAAAAATTATATATATATTTTTTTAATACTTATTTTGGGCTATCTCACCTACCAACGAAATACAGTTTGGAGCTCTGAAGAAGCCTTTTGGCTCGATATTATCAAACATGCACCAAAAAAAGCGCGCGCATACAATAATTACGGCGTTGCACTATCGCATCAAAACAAGCACGAGGCCGCACTCTCGTATTTTGAAAAAGCTCTCGATCTTGATTATCGTTATCCTGATGCATTAAATAATAAAGCATTTGCACACTCTTCTTTAGGACAACTTGATAGCGCAATTCACGCCATAAAACAGTGCATTATGCTACAACCATATTATCCAGAAGCGTACAATAATTTAGCATCTTTTCTCATGCAAAAGCACAACTACAATGACGCGCTTGATGCTCTCGATAAAGCGATATACTTGCGTCCCCATTATGGCAAAGCATATTTTAATAAAACACGTATTTATCTTATGCTAGACCGCGTAGAAGACGCCTGGCTATCGGCAAAAAGTGCGTGCCTAGAAGCTGACTTTGATAATGAACTGGGCTTTAATGCTTTTGGCATGACAAGCCTGATGCTTAACAAATTTGATGATGCTATTTTTGCTTACAGCAAAACGTTGGCAATAAACCCACACTCATTCGAAGCACAATTTCATCTGGCAAATGCCTATTATCTCAAACATGATTATCAACAGGCTTTACCTATTTTTAAAACATTACTTTCTCACAAGCCGCATGATATTAAAATACTCTATAATTATGCAGAGACATTATTGGCTCTCGATAACTATCAAGCTGCGCTTGGGCTGTACAGGCGCTTACAAAAAATCGCACCGACGCTACCTGGATTAGACCTACGCATTGCGCAATGTCTTGCAAAAACATTGCAATAACACGTGCTGTTATTATTAAATAAACCAAGCAATACACAACACAAAAGGGGCTGTATGTTATTTAAACAAAAAACCACAGTAATTATATTTTTATTATCAAGCATATCAATGCTCGGCAAAAGCAAAGCACCAGAAACAAAAAACAATAAACAATATATCGCACATTTGTATGCACAAGTAACAGGATTTGGCATTCCCAGCGACGAAGTATTATATATTACCCGCAAGGGCGGGGCGCCGACTTATGGGGAAATAACGTATGAAGCAGCGCAAGAATTATTAGAAGATTTAAAATTAGCATCATATGATATTTTTTATGATCTTGGATCGGGAATCGGTAAATTGGCAGTCCAGGTCGCGCTGACAACTCCCGCAAAAAAAATAGTTGGCGTAGAACTTTCCACCACCCGCCATAACACCGCGCGTAAAATAGCAAAACAGATTAAAAAAGATCACAAACTATCCAAATATAAAAAGATAGCATTCGAAAATAAAAATATAACAGAAGTATCGCTCAAAGATGCGACGGTAATTTTTATGTGCTCTACATGTTTTTCGCAAGAACTTATGCAAAAAATCATGCGCGTACTTGCCCATCATAAAAAAGGCCTCCGCGTTGTAACACTACAAAAATTACCAAAGAATGATCTCTTTATACTGGTTAAAGAATACAGGCTGCCGATGACATGGTCACCAAACAGCCCTGTATATTTATATTGCAAAAAATAAGATTATTTTTGATGATTCAAAAACGTTTGCATTGTTGCAATAGCTTTAAGGTTATCCTTAAGATTTTTGCATTCTGTGCAACCTACATCAATCTTGCAAAACTCTTCTGCTGCTGCATTGATAGCGCCTGAGGCATCGCCCGACAGAACTACTTCTGCTGCTATTGCTACCTTTTCGGCGGCATCACGTGCTGCTTTTTTATCTTTTAGTATTTCTTTGACATTAGCCTTGGCAATCAAATCTACCAACCAAAACAGAGAAATTTTTTGATCAGGTCGTACTAATTGAGCAGTTATTTTAACTCTTTCGCTGAGATGCGCAATCTCTTGCTGTTTATCTGACGATACAAACCAACCAAATATTTTTCCAAAGAACGGTGCTTTTTCAGCTAGTGCATTATAAGTTTTATACTTCAAGCGCAACAGAGCCAAATCTTTATATTGACTAGACTGACCTAAAAAGCCTTCAAATTGATCAA
The DNA here is from genome assembly GCA_041660765.1 of Candidatus Babeliaceae bacterium. Lineage (NCBI taxonomy): Bacteria > Candidatus Babeliae > Candidatus Babeliales > Candidatus Babeliaceae > Candidatus Babeliaceae bacterium. Next base: position 792,820 of record JBAZVR010000001.1, read on the forward strand.
TACGACCTAATACATGCTTCTGAAAAGGCATATAGGCGCATGTTCCTCGTAATTTTTGTCCAAAATCTTCTAATACCCCTGCTTGCGCAGTAATGACAGATAACAGCATTATTGCTGGTAATAAACGTTTCATAAAACCTCCATTAAATGTTAATAATATTATACTTTTGTAGTATTACTAGCGTAACAAATAATAATTATTTGTCAATTTTTAATACAAAAACAGAATTCATACTTGACTTTTTTTATACAAATTGCATACTATTTACACAGCACATATTAGATACAGGGGCTTTATGAAACAAAAAATAATACACGCACTACTCGTTTTTTTTAGTGTCTGTGCTATGATGAGCACCAAGGCGGATGTGCCAGCGGGACACTTTAACGCCCTCATGAAAAACATCAAAAAAGCCTTTAATTACACTAATAAAATAAGTTTTAGTAGTTTACGTATGTCAAAAGAAATCTTTCACAGTGATTTGGCTCAATTAGACCCTAAATCCCTGGACGTCATAGCTGACGACAATAAAGCGGTGGGGTTTTTATACGGCAATTCAATAGGGAAAATCGTCTGTTCAATAATAACCAAAAAATACCCCAGTGCTGCAGCCGGTTTTTTTGCGGATTCCCGCCTGAGCAAATACCTCATTCCCTCATTTATCAAAAAATATCATATAAATATGGCTGATTATAGCCAAAAAACGAACGAATTTGTGACTCTAAACGACTTTTTTAAACGAAAAATAAAGAGCGGCGTCCGCATAATAAGTACAGCTCCGTTAGTTTCTCCCGCAGATTCCGCCGTAACCTGTATCGAAAATATAGGTACAACTGCTGCAAAGAGCTCTTTTACGATTAAAGGCACACAATTTGATCTAGAAAAATTCTTAGGGGATAAAAAATTAGCAGAAGCCTACACGGGCGGCACGCTCCTTATCTTCAGATTGGCTCCGGGTGATTATCACCGCTTTCACTTTCCTGTAACGGGGACTGCAGAAGCAGCCGTACGTATTAAGGGAAATTATCAATCCGTACACCCACTTGCTTATATCAATGGCATTAACCCATTACTAGAAAATGAACGCAGATTAATCAAACTTACCTATAATGCTCATGCAACAACTCAAGAAGAATGCATTATTGTTCCGGTCGGGGCATTATTTGTCGGGCGCATGGGAGAAACGTATACTCCGGGCGCAGAGCATAATAAAGGTGATGAAATGGGATACTTTGAGTTTGGGGGCTCGACAGTTATTGTGCTGTTTAAGAAAAACATCTTTACTATAGACCCTATTATCGTAGAACGCTCTTTAGCTGGCAAAGAAACCGTCATCAAAATGGGCCAAGCCGTCGGCTTTGTTCAATAATAAAATTTTTATATAACTACGTATGCTTATGAGGCTGCACGGTAAACTGCAGGTCCCTATTTTTTTGACCTCAGACAAGATCGCGATTAAGCTAAAGAAATAACTATTTTTACCGATTTTCTTGGACTTTGCTGTATGGAAAAAAAATACGACTATCAACACGCGGAAAAAGATGCTCAGGCCTTATGGGATGCTGAAAAAATTTATGCTTATACCAATCAAGAAGGACCGCTCTATAGCATAGACACACCACCGCCGACAGTTTCTGGCGCTTTACATATTGGCCACATATTTTCATACACGCAAACGGATATTATTGCACGCTACAAACGTATGAACGGGCATGCTGTTTTTTATCCATTCGGCTTTGATGACAACGGTCTACCGACTGAACGTTTTGTCGAAAAAAAACGAGAAATTACCGCCCATCAAGTAGGCAGAACAGCATTTATAGAAGCATGCTTACAAGAAACGCATAGCGTTGAAGAACAGTTTAAGCAACTGTGGCAGCGCATGGGACTATCGGTTGACTGGAGCGCATGCTACTCAACAATAGATAGACAATCGCGCGCTATTTCTCAAAAATCATTTATAGAATTATATAAAAAGGGCTTTGCCTACCGCAAAGAAGAACCTGCGCTGTATTGCACCGCATGCAGAACATCGGTGGCTCAAGCAGAACTTGATGATGTCGAAAAACAAACATTGTTTAATGATCTTGTTTTTACCACAACAGACAATGAAGAACTTATTATTGCAACAACGCGCCCTGAATTATTAGGATCCTGCGTTGCAGTGCTCTATCATCCAGAAGATACGCGTTATCAACATCTTGCAGGTAAATCTGTGATAGTACCCCTCTTTAATAATACGGTACCCCTCATCGCTGACGAGAGCGTTGTCATAGAAAAAGGCAGCGGCCTTGTTATGTGCTGCACCTTCGGCGACAAAACAGATATTGAATGGTACAAAAAACATAAGTTTTCTTATAAGCCATCATTTGGCCAAGATGGACGTTTTATACAGGGCCCACTTGCAGGATTAAAAGTTGCAGCTGCACGAGAAGCAATTCTTGCATTATTAAAAGATGCAGGCGTTATTCGCCAGCAAAAAACAATTACGCATGCCGTCAATATTCATGAACGATGCAAAAATCCGATCGAATATTTAATGATTGCACAGTGGTTTATAAAAATTTTACCTCATAAAGAACAACTGCTTGCACTCGCGGACTCTATTACGTGGTACCCATCGTTTATGAAAACACGCTACAAAAATTGGGTAGAAAATTTACAATGGGACTGGGGTATTTCTCGCCAACGTTTTTATGGCATACCATTCCCTGTTTGGTACTGCAAAGACTGCTCAACGGTCATTGTACCGGATGAAAAAATATTGCCCGTAGATCCTCAAGAAATGCAACCATACACCACATGTTCACAATGCGCATCGCACAATCTGATACCAGACACTGATGTTATGGACACCTGGAATACGTCTTCACTGACACCATATATCTGCGCGCAGCTGTATGGCAAAGAAAATTTTATGCCTATGTCGATGCGACCACAAGCACATGACATTATTAGAACATGGGCGTTTTATACTATCGTCAAAGCGTGGATGCATGACAATATTATTCCATGGAAAACTATTGTCATTTCTGGACACGTATTAAGCAGCGAAAAAGAAAAAATATCTAAATCTCAGGGCAATAGCCCTTTGATCCCAGAAAATCTACTCAAAACTTATCCTGCTGATGTTATCCGGTACTGGACCGCGTCAGCAACATTGGGACAAGATGTGGCCTTTTCTGAAAGTCAATTTAAAATCGGTCAACGCTTACTGACTAAGATGTGGAACGCATTTATTTTTATCAAAGAACATACCGTCACTTCTGCAAATTTTGATGGAAAAATGGTCCACGACTGGGCATTTTTATCAGACGCAGATAGCGTCCATCAATGGCTTGCGCATAGAATAAGTGAAACGCATAAACTGTATGTCAAATATTTTGAAGAACACGAGTTTAGCTTAGCACTTGATACGATTGAACGTTTTTTCTGGCATGACGTGTGCGATAATTATCTCGAACTTGTTAAAGATCAATTACTGCATCCCGAAAATTATTCAGCTCAACAAGTTGCAACAACACGCACGATGCTCTATACAACCGGCATAAGAATTTTACAATTATATGCAGCGTATATTCCTCATATTACAGAAGCTATTTATAATGCTGTGTATGGCAATGGCATGATTATAAAATCATTACACCAAACCAAATTTTCGCATTACGATTACGTGTATGAAAATCAAGAAAGTGCACACGCTATCACACTTGTATTACAAATTGTTAGTGAAGTAAGAAGACTCAAATCTGATCATCAGTTGTCGCTCAAAACTGAACTTTCGCAACTGGTGATACACAGTACACATAATCTCACATCGCAAGAACGTTTAATTGCAGGTATCTCACGGGCGCACATAATTGTGTTTAGTGCAGAGCCTGGAGTATCACAACTCATTGCCTACAATAATGATACATGGAAGGCGACCGTCACGGTATGATTTTAATTAAAAACACGCAACGAAAAGTTATACTTGATACACAAAAACTAGAACAAAATGCGCAGGTACTCTTGGATAGCCTGCGCTATTCTGACTATGATCTGGGCATCTGGATCACTACCAATAAGACTATACGCTTGTACAACAAAACATATCGGCACAAAGATAAAGCTACCGATATTTTATCATTTATGAATTATCCACAACTTCAAGCTGGTAAACGCATTCGACCTATTGATGGTGATAAAAATCTTGGGGATCTTATTATTTCTGCGGAATATGTTGTACAGGAAGCGCTTAAATACAACGTCACGCTTGAACAACGTCTACAAGTATTATTAGTGCACGGCATCTGCCACCTCTTGGGATATGATCATATCGAAGACGCAGACTATCGCCGCATGCGGGCAAAAGAAGCCTATCTTCTCAAAAAGCTACGTAGCTCTTCGCAAAAATAAGACCCACCCACCGCTCATCTCGAGATCGCACGTAATTTATTTACACATAAACAATCTTGCTCTACATTTTCTTAGTTGCATAAGAGGGCGTATGAATATTAATAAGAAAAACAATATATTTTTTGAATTGAATAATAATGAAAAACTCGTCATAGAACTTCAAGATCCATTAGATATGGTCTTTCCCTGTGATGATATATGGATAAAATATTTGGGAAAAAATTCTTTAACATTAAGCTATGATTGTTTATTTTACTCACTAAATCAATTTACGGGCATGCTCCTTTCCGCGACAAATAACAGCTTGCCACTACATCCATCTATCAATAAAGATATTGGCTATTTATGGAATCAAGAATTGCACGGTGAACCAGAACTATTGCAAGAAGAACATCAAGGCCAACTTTTTTGGGTAGGCGAACGCTATAATCTATGGTCAACCCCGGGAGATATAAGACCAAAAGTAACCACGTGGCTTTATAATGATAAAAACGGGGATATTATTTTTGAAATAACACCAAATTATTTTTGGCATTTTGATGAACCAACGCCAGATGAAGATTATATTACCTATGAAGAATTTATGAAAAATTATGAGCCATATGTAATAAGAACAATCCCTCATGAGGTTGCCCAAACGTGGCTTGAACAAGCAAGTAAGTTATTAGAACAAGTAGAAAATAATTCGAAAAAACACAGCCCCACCGCTCATCTCGAGTAAAATTTCGAAGAAATTTTGTATCGAGAGATAGCTCATAAAAGGATTTATAAAAATTAGATATGGCGATTAATCAGAAGGGGATTGGGCATGATTGAACAATGGATCAGATGGGAACCAATAGAAGGTTTGGAAAAAAAATATTGCATACATAGTATTGAAGATACTCTTGAAGGATTTAGCGTATTGTTGTCCAACATCCATAATAAGGAACAAAAAATTCGAATAATATTTGAAAACTCCGTAGATGCCTATAGAAATACTCATGAAAATTTTAGGTCAAGCCTCAAATATGCGCTTAGTCTAAAGTATGGCGATACATTTTATGGAAGTTGGACATTTTTTAAAGTCACCAATTCATTATATATACAATGGCTTTTTGAACAATCTTTCGGGACTTCTGATTCATTAAACTTTATTCATTTTTCATTTATCGCGACAAATTCGATACTAGATATTGTTACTAATTATGAACCAAAAATTGAGCTCATAGAGACGGAATTGTAAAAGCCTATATCGCGAGCTCTTTGACAACATCAGATTGATTAACACGACGTTCATCGCCGGTGATCATATTCTTTAACGTCACGGTTTTAGCAGCTTGTTCATCCGGGCCGATTAATAAACAATACGCTACGCCTTTTTTGTTAGCCGCACGCATCATACTTTTGACCGAATCATTGTCCAACATAACTTCAACCGTTTTACCATGTAGCTGCAACTGGTCAGCCAGTAGCAGCGCAACCATGTGCTGATCCTGCGAGAATGGCAAAATTGCTAGTAATGATTTTTGAACAGGCAATGTAAGTTTATCTTTATTTTTTTCTAACATGAGAAGAATGCGCTCAATGCCAATAGCAGCTCCCAATGATGGCAATGGTTTTTTTGCACCAAGCAATGTTGCCAACCCGTCATATCTACCGCCGCCACAAAATGCATTTTGCGACCCAAGGTCACCACTCACAAATTCAAAAACGGTTTTATCGTAATAATCGAGACCTCGCACTAACGTGGGCTTGTGAGAATAAGAAACCGAAAGTTCTTCAAGATACTGCTGAACCGTCGTCCACTCGTGCGTACATGTTGCGCACAAAAAATCAGTCGTCTGCGGCGCGGTGCGATAGAGTTCTTGGCATGTTTCATTTTTGCAATCAAAAACCCTCAGAATGTTTTTTTCTTTACGGTCAAGGCATTTTTCGCAGAGTAGGCTTACATTTTTTTCTAAAAAGAGATGTAGTGCTTTTTTAAGCTCTGCTCTATCGCTGTGGCAGCCCAAAAAATTAATTAATAACGCATAAGAATCGAGCAATAAAATTTCATGAAAAAATCTATCGAGAAGAGTTATCAAAAAAACATCATAAGAAACTGTCGCAGCACCAAGCATTTCTATGGTCACTTGATGAAACTGCCTAAACCGCCCTTTTTGTGGGCGTTCATGCCTAAACATAGGACCGTAGGAAAAAACTTTCCAGGGTTGCTCCTGAACATCATTATTGTAAAATGCGCGAACAGTCGAAGCGGTTGCTTCTGGCCTTAAACAAATGGCTTCATCGCCACTTGATGTAACAAAATACATTTCTTTACTAATCACGTCGGTTTCTTGACCAATCGTACGTTTGAAAAGTTCTACTGGCTCTAAGATTGGTGTACTTATTTCTGAAAAATTATATTTTTCGAGATGTTTTTTTATATGGGTAATAAAAAAATTAAACAGAGAAAGATCAATAATATCGTGTGTGCCTTTAATGTTATTAATCATAATATCCTCTATCTATAGACTTTTTACCCTATCATTTTTTAGTATACCTCTATGCAAAAAAAATTAAACAATAATGTGTTGACGTATTAATCACAAAATTGCTACATCTTAGGCAAACAAAAATGTTTCATCAAAAAAAGGGAGTAATATGATGAAAAAAACAATACATCGCCTTATGCTTATAGCCGCTACAGTCAGCGGAAGCATGAGAGCCGATGACGCTGTCAGCCAAACATTTCTTTCCATCCGACCACAATTTCAATTCGGGTCACCAGAAAAAGAATCAATCTTTCGCAATGATCGCATGTCACAAAAAGAATGCGGCATCTGGGGCGCTCTCGATATAGTCCCATTTGGCGGACAGTCAACAAACGCTAATCGCATTACCAAATACTTCTTCCCCTTCAACAAAGCGACCTTGCTTGTTGCAGAAAACGGCTCATCTGCTGCGGCAAACAGAGATGTTGATCCTCAGCACTTTAACATAGAAACTCTTGATAATACCTTCCAAAGTACCATTACCATGTGCCCTCAACAATCTGTTGCTGCCGTTGGTTTTGACTGGAAGCAATCATTATCAAGCAGAGAAGATGGCTGCATCAAATGGTGGTTAGAAGTAGTTACTTCGGTCGTCCACGTACAAAATAAATTGAATTTTAAAGAAAATGTCATTGACAATGGCGGCGGCGCATTAGCAAACACTCTGGGGCTTGATAACGCTCAAGTTGTTGGCAACATGACACAAGCATTTAATCAATCGACCTGGAAATATGGTAAAATCGGCTGCAAGCCACTAAAAAAGACCGGTCTTGCAGACATAGAAATCGCATTAGGTTGGAATGCATGCCACACAGAAATGTGCCACTATAATGGTTATGCCGGCGTTGTTATACCAACAGGCAACAAACCAAAAGCACATTATGTTTTTGAACCAATCGTTGGTAACAACAAACACGTTGGTATCATGTACGGATCTAATATGGGATTCAAATTTTGGGAATGTGGCGATCATACCATTACTGGTGAAATAGACATCAATGGCCGCTATCTTTTCCGCAACAAACAACGCCGATCCTTTGATTTGTTTGATAAATCATGGAGCCGTTATATGGAAACATATGCATCTCTAGCTGAAGCACAAGCTGCTGCTACTGAGCAAAGCACACGTTCTGGTACATCAGGTATCAATCTTTTCACTGACTGTGTTAAAGTGAGCCCACGTTTTTCCGCTGTTGTAAACTCAGCATTTATTTATAAATATCACGGCTTTGAATTAGAAGTCGGTTATAACTTCTACGGACGTCAAGCAGAAAAAGTAAGTCTATGCTTTGATGAAGATTCTGCACTTAAAGATGCTGCAGGTCTTGGTAATACAACAATCGCACGTACCATTGGTCATGAATTTTCTTGCGCTGCGTGCCCTGATGTTACCATTCCACTTGCTGGTTATACACCAATTACAACAGCCCAAATTAATATTGACTCTGCTGCAACTCCTGCTGCTATCTCTAACATTATTTATGCAACAGGCGCTTATAACTGGGACTGCTGGTGCTTCCCTACTTTTGTAGGCTTGGGCGGATCATATGAATTTTCTCATGTTAATACAGCCATTCAACGTTGGACTGTATGGGGCAAATTGGGAATGTCATTCTAACAAATCTAAAGGACTATTATGATAAAAAAATTAATTACAGTAGTTGCGCTCGCAGCATTTATGCTGCCTGCGCCACAGATACTATTGGCAAAAGACGCACCTGCGGGCGGCCGAGCCACTTTTGATAGGTACAAACAAGCAAGTAAAACGTACCAGGCTGATCCAACTAATGATATCAAGTATCAAGCATTCGAAAAGATTGCAAAAGAACTTACAGCAGAATATCAGATACGCAAAATGCAAATGAAACAAGGCGTGAAAATAAAACAAACCATCAATAAAGCGTGGTATGATATCGCCAAAGCAGACTTAAACAATGCCCGCGCCGCCCGTGCAGCCCGTGGAAAAGCTGTTCCAAAAGCAAAAGAGATCGAACAACAAACAAAAGTTGAAATTCTTGCAAACGCCTCTCCAGAAATGCGTGCAGAAGTCACACAAAACACTCCTGCTACAGAAAAAGTTGCCGACGTTTTAGCAACTGTAAACGAGGTCGAAAAGAACCTCGAAAACGCTGAAAACGTACTCGCCAGCACTTCAAGTCCAGCCGTTAAAGAACAGCAAGTAGAAGCTATCAACAAAGGATTAGAAACTCTCAAAAAAGAAGAAAAAAAAGCTGAAACCGCGGTATCGACAGCAGCTCCAGGCAGCACCGATAAAAAAGATGCTGAAGAAGGCGCAAAAGTTGTAACAGAAAAAGTTGAAGAACTCACAAAAGAAGCTGAAAAAGTTATTACAGAAGCTACAGGGCTAGAACTTCCACCACCAGTAGTAGAAGAAACTACTAGTGTTCAGCTTCCACCGCCACTAGACGTAACAAAGCTGCCAAAACCAATAACTCCTGAGGCTGCAAGCCTATCTGCTAAATTAGCAAGGATCAAAGATTTTCAAGCGTATATAAATAAATATAAAAAAGAAACATTTGAATTCTTAAGTTCCGATAAAAAACTTCAGATCGAATCTGATATTAATACAGCAGTTGCTGACGCGCTCTACACAGTGGGACTTACGGTAGGCAAAGACACTACTGAACTGGCCAATAATATCTGGATGTATTTGGAAGACGCGCTCAATCTGTTGGGCAAAAATAAAAATATTTTTGTCACTAAGAAAAGAGCAATAATAGATGCAATGAATGAGCTGTATAATAAATACAAATTTGGCACAGGTTGGTTTACGGGGCCTAAATATAAAAAACTCGAATATAAAGACTATATATCAGAAGAAGCAACAAAGACAAAACCAAAAAAATCTCAAGAGGAAATAGATCTAAAAAGAGCATCTGACTATTTAGATGCGATAAAGATTCAAACCCTAAAAGATCTTTCAGAAACAAGCAAAGAAGTAATAACACCGACTACCCCTAAAGCCCAAGAACAAGAGATCGAAAGCGCTAAAAAGCAGCTAGAACAAGCACTAAATCAAGCACTTGAATATGGCGACTTGTATATTATTGTTACGCCGACAGACAAACAAGATCCGGCAAAAGCAGCTGTCTATTATACTTTATTCGAAAACATATTAAATAATGTTGTGGCAACTCCAGATAGAAGAACCAGCGGCAATCTTGAAATAAAACGTCGACTAGTCAATCTATTAAATGTGTATCTAAAAAAATATCCTACTTGGTCTACAAAAGTGACTGGTTATTTTAAATTTGAAAACTATAGTCCAAGTAAGGCGGTTGTGCCCGGCAAACCATCGACCCAAACCACGACATCAACCCCAGCCACCGGCGGCGCAGTGAAGAATTATAGCACGATGAGCAAAGAAGAAGTTGAGCAAGCTTTTGCTGATCTTAAAAATGATCCGGTGATGGATGAAGACGCTAGTCAAGCGAACAAAGACGCCGCAAAAAAATTGGCTGCTAATTACGAAGCTGCAATTAAAGCGGGAGAAGATAAAAAAGCTGAGCCAATAAAAATTAATGCCGCAAAACAAAAATTAAAAGATTTACGCGAGTATTATAAAGAAATTGGTATTGATTTATAAAATTTTGAAGGGCACATATGAAAAAAATAATATTTGCAATAGTTTTTGGAATAAATCTATCGATGAACGCTGTTATATCTGATGATGAGTATTTTGATAGCGCTAGGAGCGAGGGAAATAAAACAGTTGCAGAGGCCATTTATCACGTATTAACAGGAAAAACACAAAGCAAAGCTCTCAGGGATTTTAAAAAAACATTTCAGAGTGATCCAAAGCCGGCGGCTGGCGGCGGGGTTGATCTGAGCCAAGCGTCAAAAGAGTTCAGGGAAAAACTTGAAGCAGCTAAAACAGAAGAGCAAAAGATTGCTCTTTTCAGTGATCTCTTCACAGACCCTAAGCTTTCTGGACACAAAGCGATTGCTGCTTTAAATGCTAAAGAAACTGATCTTAAGTTTCAAGACGCAGTTAAAAATGCTAAAATTGCGGCTAAGGCAGCAATAGGAAATTAATAACTTTACTCAGAAGAAGTTATGCAAACAGGGGCCGGGAGAAATCTCGGCCCCTCTGCTATGCAAAAAAATTCTCCCCACATACTTTTATTAGTGCAAATAAGTTTAATAAAAGCGCTGGATTCTGGGCTGCTTTTTGTATTTCAAAATGCTATAATACAGGTATGGAGCCTCTGAAATTGACAAATTTTTAGATTCTTGTAATATAAGATAAGTAACGTGAATATTGTATATATATACAATATGTAATCTATAAAAACAGATACAATCAAAGGAAACATTATGAAATTCACATCAAAAGCATTATTACTTACCTGCGTAGCTACTCTTTCTTTGGCTTCTTTAAAAGCTGATGAACCTGCAGTAGAAGCTGGAAAAGAAGCAGTAAAAACTGTTGCCGCTGCAGCTCCAAGCATGTTCACCAGATTAGTTGATTCTATAAAATCATCCTGGACCAGCATTGCAACAACAAGCTCAACAAAAGCTGGCGAAGTTAAAACTGCTGTTTCCACAAAAGCATCAGACGTTGCAACATCTGCTCAAGCATTGATCGAATCAATGAAAAAGTCAGAACTTGCTACAAAAACAGGTGAATTTTGTACAGCAAATTCAGGAAAAATCACAGGTGTAGTTGTTGTTTCTGCAGCACTCATTGCAGGCTACGCAATTTACAAAACATACTATGCTGAAAAGAACGAAAAAGCAGCGTAAGCTCTTTTTAATTATTCAAGTTTAGAATAAAGCATTAATACGGCTGGGCGTAATACCCCGGCCGTATTTTTTTTAAACCTCGATACTCAGTTCTTCTAAATTCAATCAAAGTAATTGATCTCTCGATACATTCAACTTTGCCCTATAGGCTACGTCGAACACTCGAGATGAGCGGTGGAGAGCAAATTAAGTTTGCTCATAGTGATTTTTGGCTAGGATTAGGTAAATTTTGCCCCCAATAAGCTGGTGGAGTATACTGCCCACAGCATATGGGAGTAATACATGAAGACAGTTCTTGTCACCGGCGGGGCGGGGTATATTGGATCAGCAATCAGCTTGATGCTGGTGCAGCATGGATACCGAGTTATTATTATTGATCATGCGCCGCAGGTGCCGGACGTACTTGTGCACGAACAAGTTATTTTTTATTCAGCCGATTTTGCAGACACGCAGCTCTTGAATACTCTTTTTACCCAGTTTATTATCACGGCAGTGATACACTGCGCAGCGTATATAGAAGTAGCAGAATCGGTAGCACATCCTCAAAAATATTATAATAATAATGTAACCAAAACGATTACTCTCTTAGATACAATTATACAGCACAGGCCGGTACCCGTTATTTTTTCCTCAAGTGCCGCCGTCTACGGCACACCACTGAGCCTACCCATACCAGAAACACACCCCAAAAATCCTATCAGCCCCTACGGCATGTCAAAATATATAGTAGAGTGCATCTTGCACGATTATAATAGAGCCTATGGACTGCCTTATGTTGTTTTTAGGTATTTTAATGCTGCCGGAGCCCTGCCAGAATATAAACTTGGCGAACGGCATACACCAGAAACCCATATAATACCCTTGCTTATACGCGCAGCAAGCACGCAGAAACCATTTACTATATTTGGCAACTACACTACGCCTGATGGGAGCGCCATTCGGGATTATATTCATGTTGCAGACATTGCGTCTGCACACATACAAGCACTTACTTATATACTTACTACAAAGATATCTCATATTTTTAACCTGGGAACTGGTGACGGCAACTCTATTTTAGAGGTGATCGCAGAAGTAAATAGGCTGACCAAGCATCCCATAATCTCCCAAACCGCCCCTGCACGCGCCGGCGACCCTGCAGCTCTCGTGGCAGACATAAGATCAGCACAATCCATTCTTGGTTGGAACCCGCACTATCAGTTGCAAAATATAGCAAAATCAGCATATATTTTTTATATAAATTATTGCAATTAGAATAGTTTTATTGCTATAGTAAAATAAAAGCCTCATTTATAAAAAATAAAACACGAAAGGCTCTTATGTGTAAAAAATTAGTAGGTTTAGTATTGTTGGCAACAACAGCAGGGTCCGTTTTTGCATGTCCCTATACATTTATTAACGATAGTGACAAGCCTGTTATTCTTGCAGAATATATTTCGAAGGCGCAGTTTGTAGAACCGAATGGCGGCAAGGTTACCGTTGTAGCTCCCATGAGCTCCGAGCATGATCATAGTTCTAGCCCTGAAACAGACATAGATCATGGTGATTTGGGAACGGAAAGTCATGGTTGGAATGGGCACGCACATATTTATGTGTACAAAAAAGTAGATGGTTCTGATTTTAAGCTTGAATATAAGATAAAAGAAGCTGCGTGCGGTAAAGATAGCAAGATTAGTTATAGTCTTCTTGAAGGCATGGCGAATGGGACAGAAAACACCGGACGCTTTGGTATCAAAAAAATGACGCCGGAACGAGAAGAAGCGAAGGTAAAAAAATTAGCGTATAAAGAACTGAATAAGTAACCAATAAGGAGAGTCGTATGAAGAACAAAAACAGAAACTTCGAGAACAAAAACAATCAGAACAACCAAAATGCTGTTCAAAAACAGGCTGGTTCTGGCGCTGAACAACAAAAAAGCGCATGGAACAATCCAAATGCCAATAAACAACAAGGCCAAGAAAAAAAGGCCCAGCATGAAGGCTCTTATAATAAGCACGGCCAACAGCAAAAAGAAACTAATGGCAAAGCCGCTTCTTGGGAAAAACATAAAAAGGGTGGTTGTTGCGGTAACAATAACGACAATAACTGCTGCTCATAATTATTAATTTTTTATGTGCGGGGCAAAAGCCCCGCACTAACTTGAAAGATAATCATGTCACATAAACATTATCGAAAAAAAACAAAAGAATTCAAAGAAAAAGAAGCTGAGGAACAGGCAGAGCAATCAGCGTTGATCAATTATATGAAGAGCAACGACAAGCGTGTTTCTCGTGGTGCTTTGCATGACAAAAAGCACAAGCGTCCTGAAGAAAATGAAAACTATCGCACCCGCTATAAAAAAAGTCGAGTCGAAGAATAATTACTTCCCGTGGCATTTTTTGTATTTTTTATCCGATCCGCAAGGACACGCTTCGTTACGATTAACCTTATCACTTGCAACAGCTTGTGCCTGAGTTTCTTCCGGCGATGCCGTTCCTGCAAGTTGTAATTGATCAAGTTCATCTTCGCGTTTTTTTGCCAACGCTTGTGTATCAAATTTTTCAAAATTAATATGGAAAATGTGATGAATAATTTCAAAGCGAACAGCGCGCATCATGTCTTCAAACATAGCAAAGGCTTCTCGTTTATATTCGATGAGCGGGTTTTTTTGTCCCCAACCACGCAAACCGATACCTTCTTTAAGATGGTCTAAGTTAAGCATATGCTGTTTCCAGGCTTGATCTAAAGATTCTAGCATAATCCATTTTTGCGCTTCACGAATAACTGCACCAGGATTTTCGTTATCACTATTATTATGGCTATGGGCATTTCTAATAAGGTCGTAACGCTTGAGTAAATAATTAATAATATCACTACGTAGCACCTCACTATTATTTTCTGAGAACGCTTGCTTATTAAGCTCTTCTAATCCGATTCCCGTCATTTGAGCAACAGCCTTACAAATATCTGCACGTATTTCGCCGGTCAGCGCACGTTCTTGCGCATGGTGACTGACAATATCACCAACGGCATCATCAATAAGATCCCGTATAAGATCAAAACTTCCTTCATTGCCTTCTAAGATAATACGACGGTACTGATACATAACAATACGTTGTTGATTTAACACGTCATCGTATTCCAAAAGATGCTTACGAACTTCAAAGTTTCTTTTTTCAACTTTTTCTTGGGAATTTTCTATATTTCTTGAAATCATAGGAGATTCTATTGTTTCTTCTTCCGTCATACCAAAGCGTTGCATATTTTTTTTGATGCCCTCGCCGGCAAAAATCCTAATAAGGTCATCTTCCAAAGAAATATAAAAACGAGATTCACCAGGATCGCCTTGACGACCAGATCGACCTCTCAACTGATTGTCGATACGCCTACTTTCATGACGCTCTGTTCCGAGAATATATAAGCCACCAGCAGCTATAGAATCAGCCGTTAGTTTAATATCTGTTCCTCGACCAGCCATATTGGTTGCAATAGTTACGTGTCCTTTTTCCCCAGCGTGAGCAACAATATCAGCTTCACGTGCGTGTTGCTTTGCATTAAGCACTTCATGAGGAATGCCGTGCATCTTTAAAATATTACTCAAAAATTCTGAAGTTTCGATCGCGATAGTACCTATCAAAACCGGCTGTCCCTTGGCGTATCGTTCTTGAATATCTTTAACGATCGCCTTATATTTTGCATTTTTAGAAAGAAAAATATAATCAGGCTTGTCATCGCGGATCATTGCCTGATTGGTAGGTATACTGACTACATCAAGCTTATATATTCTATGAAATTCTTCTGCTTCTGTAGCCGCAGTCCCGGTCATACCCGCAAGTTTTTTGTATAATCTAAAATAATTTTGCAAAGTAATTGCTGCAAGTGTTTGACTTTCGCGCTCAACCGTCACGCGTTCTTTGGCTTCTAATGCCTGATGCAATCCGTCACTATAGCGGCGGCCAGCCAACATACGGCCGGTAAATTCATCGACAATAAGCACTTCGTCGTCTTTTACTACATAATCAACATCGCGCTTAAAAAGAGTATGCGCACGCAGCGCCTGATTGATATGGTGCAATAATTTTATATTTTCTATAGCGTACAAATTTTTAATACCATAAGCGGCTTCTACTTTATCAATACCAGCTTCGGTCAATTGCACTGATTTTTCTTTTTCATCAATTTCGTAATCAATTTTATCTACAAGTTTTAATGCTATAGCATTTGCCTGAGCATATAGAATGCTGCCTTCATCGGAGCTTCCTGATATGATGAGTGGCGTACGTGCTTCATCAATCAATATGGAGTCAACTTCATCGACGATAGCGTAATTAAGATCGCGCTGCACATAATCTTCCAATCTAAATTTCATATTATCGCGTAAATAATCAAACCCAAGTTCATTATTAGTTGCATACACGATATCGCATGCGTATGCCTTTTGGCGCTCTGCATCATGCATATTATTTTGTATAATGCCAACCGTTAATCCCAGGTGATTAAAAATAGGGCTCATCCATGCAGCATCACGTCGCGCTAAATAATCATTGACAGTAACAAGATGCGCGCCCTTACCAGACAGCGCATTGAGATATAACGCTAATGTCGCCGTTAATGTTTTACCTTCACCCGTTTTCATTTCAGAAATTTTACCCTGATGCAATACAATACCGCCAACAAGTTGCACGTCATAATGACGCTGGCCAAGCTTGCGACGTGAGGTTTCTCGCACAACGGCAAACGCCTCCGGCAAAATATCATCGAGTGTTTTTCCAGTAGCTAATTGTGCTCTAAATTCGACAGTTTTATGAGTTAATTGCTCATCACTCAATGCTTGAATTGCTGGCTCAAAAGCATTAATCTGAGCAACAATCGGTTGTATGCGTGAAAGCTGCCGCGCATTAGCGGTGCCAAATATTTTTGCTATTAAACCTGCGATCATCGAAATCCTTAAATTTTAACGGGGATTACTATAATTTGTATATACATAATTTATTTTGATCATATAAATAACACTAGTATAACACAAGAGCAATCGGCGCGATATCTCTTATTGTAAAGTTACAATAGTCACTTGCCGCTGAGCATTATTATCACGCCGATATGAACAAAAATGCAGGTCGCACATGGTGCATATGTTATAGTCACTATTAATCGCGCCAGCGCTTATTCCCGCATCTATCAACAACAATTTATTATATAACGGCACATCAAAATATTTTTTATTATCTATATTTTTTATATATTTTTTTAGTTTAACATTTTGCACAAAATCTTCTCCAACTTCATAACAACAAACACGCGCAGAAGGTCCAAAAAAAACCTGTATATGTGCTGGGCTACAGTTATAAGCTTTTTGCATTGCTTGTACAACTTTTACGGCAATTCCGGCAAGCGTTCCCTTCCAACCCGCATGGGCATTGGCAATTATCTGTTGTATCGGGTCATGAAAAATAATGGGCAAACAGTCTGCCGTTGCGATTCCAAGCCCCAGATGAGGCATATTGGTTATCAGATAATCTCCTTCATGCTCATACGGCCTATATTCGTGCATTTTTGATATAATTATCCCCTCTGTACCATGCGTTTGCTTTAAAAGGGCTAAATCTTGCAAACCTAGAATTTGAGCGAACCCTTCAAAAAGTTCTTTTTGTAGTAATTCTTTGGGGTCTTTTAGCCCATAAAATTGCCCCGGGACAAAAGATTCTCGCCTATCCCCAAAATATATAGCCAAGCCACTTTGCCTATGCATAATCATAAAATTAGCCCTATTCTCAAAATTCGCTCAATAATCGACTTATTGCATTATTATGCTATAGTTTCACCTTAAAGCAATCATAATAATTATACTAATAATTACAGGAACGCAACATGAAAAAAATATTATTATCAAGTCTATTAGCCGCACTTTTAGTTCCTACAATCACCAAGCCTTTAGAAGATAAAACAACATACTGGATCCTCGCTGGCCTTTTTGGCGCAACAACAGTTATAAGCTTCAAAACAACTGCAAAGCATTTAAGTGACGCGATGAAGCTTACTACGGTCATAATGACAAAAAAATTTCAAACAAATGGCTTGCCTCCTGAATTACAAAAACCAATCGGTCGGATAAACTTCGCGATACAGGTCAAACAAATCCCAGAAATACTTACAAGCCTCGACTTATCTCAAGATATTACCGATGATAAATTAAATGAAAAACGCACTCAAAGCAGCATTGCAATGATACAATATGGTATAATAGGGGCAACGTTTTTTGGAGCCGCCTGCTATTGTGGAATAAACGCATATAACCAATAACAAGCTCGAACAATACATACAAAAACAGCTCTCTTTTACCACCTTAACCCCCCTCAACTAGCCCTCTTTACTTCTTGACTATTTGCATTAATTAAGTATAATTATTAATAACAATAAGCTTTATGTAATATTTTATGGAGATTATATGAAAAAGATACTAGTAACAGGCCTATTAGCCGCGCTTCTGGCCCCTACCATAACCAAACCCGTAGAAAATTCGACATGGTCTAAATTTTTCTTAGGAATGTCGACTACAGCCGGCACAGTAACACATCTGTATAAATATAATAACAATAGATCAAAAGTAGCTGGAATCTGCACCCTTTCATTTCTGGGAGCTTTTTATTACTTTGCACATCGCGCGCAAAAGTAATAATTCAAGAAACTTAACCTCCCCCAAGCAAAACATATCTTCAAAGTCGTACACAATCTGCGGCTTTTATCTTTATTATCAACTAACCCCAAAAAAACCCTCCGGACACCTCTTATAACCCACCTCAACCAACCGGCTCAATTTCTTGACTATTTGCATTAATCGGGTATAATTATTAATAACAATAAGTTTTATTTAATAATTTATGGAGATTATATGAAAAAGATACTATTAACAAGCCTATTAGCCACACTCCTAGCCCCTACAATCATCAAGCCGGCAGAAAATTCGACATTGGTGGGCATTTTTGGCTGGGCAACCATTGGATCATTAGCGCGGGGATATTACATGACTTTCAAAGCTGATAGCTGCGACGCTGCTCACTGGCAGTTGCGAGGGACAAATGCACCCACCCAAGTCACAGAAATCAGAACCAAAAATAACATCAAGTCTGGGTCCTATAAAAATGAATTACTTATGCGATCAAGACAATATCAAGCAAAAGCCTTAGGAAGCTTCCTTTTTGGTGGCGCATGCGCCATGACCGCGTATTATTTTATGCAATAGTAAAATTTTACTTAAATTTGAACGCATAGATTTAAGATACTTTGCTATAAAAGCCGTAGTTTATACGGCTTTTTTCTTTATTATCAACTAACCCCAAAACCCGCCGACCGCCTCTTAATAACCCACCTCAACCAACCCGCTCAATTTCTTGACTATTTGCATTAATCGGGTATAATTATTAATAACAATAAGCTTTATGTAATAATTTATGGAGATTATATGAAAAAGATAGTATTAACAGGCCTATTAGCCACACTCCTAGCTCCTGCAATCACCAAACCGGTGGCAAATTCAACCTGGGCCAGTATATTTTTTGGCGCAACAGCGGTTGCATCATTTACACTAGCACATTCTTTTGATCAAAAAACACAGGAAACAAAAAAACAGGGTTTTAATGTGCTTAAAGATAAAAAAACGATTTCTTCTGCGCAGTCTGAGCCTGAGATTCGCGCTGCAATATCTGATAAACTCGCCAAGACAATGGAGGGCCAAACGGACAATAACCTAAAAAACTCAAAGCAATCGTTCGGCAAGGCGCGCAACCATAACTATCGATCAAATATGCTTACAGTAATTGGCGTTGCATCAGCGATAGGTTGTCTGTGCTCTGCATATCATACATGGACAAAATAATGCGCAGGCTTTATAAAAAAATAATATTACTCATCAGCGTAAGCACGTTGATGTTACGCGCGGGGGAAGAAGAAAGACTCATTGCCGCAATACAAAACAGCGATACGGCACAAGTACACCATGCGCTTGCAGAAAACGCCGACGTTAATTTTTATAAAAAAAACACACCAACAGATTTTGCCAAAGCTGATTGGACACCGTTGATGAAGGCTATTGCAAAAATGAATAGCTCTATCATAACAACACAATCACTGATTAATACGGTATACAATATATCAAAATACGCATTCATTGGCGGAACGGCAGCAGCTGGCGCGCTTTCATTGTGGCAACGATCACCGTATGCTCTTTTAGCAACCGCTGCAATCACCGGAACTGCCATGCTCGGGTGCACACCACTCATTAAATCAGCAAATAAAAAAATTATCGACGCACAGCATAACACCGTTAAACTTATACTTAAGCATGAAGCCCTTGATAAAAAACATCAGGATAGCAATGGTGTATCAGCGCAATCGCTCTGTCACCATGGACACGCTCTCTTGCATTCACCAGACTTATGCCCACCTTATCATGCATATACACCAGAACAGGATTATGTAGAAAAATTAGACAGCATTGAAGCTCAATTGACAGAACAGGCGCAACACACAATAAGCACGTCAAAATGTGCAAAATTTATCAGCACTAAACAATTTGCACCAATTAATGCACACGACAAATTACCTATCATTTTTGATCCAAGTTACGACATCTCTTTTGGCGGCATCGAACAATTACACCCATTTGATACCAAAAAATACGGGAAAATATGCAATTATCTTCTTAAAAATTTAAACCTCATCCCAAGCCAACTGTATAACCCAGAACGCGTTTCTGATACAGATTTGTTACTGGTACATAGCCCAGAATATCTTAAACACATCGCAAATTCGTTTAATCTGGGCATGATCGCAGATTTACCGTTATTGGGCCTATTTCCTAATCGTATCGCACAAAAAACATTACTTGAGCCAGTTAAGTTGGCCACGGGCGGGACCATCCTTGGGGCAGATTTGGCCCTTAAACATGGATGGGCTATAAACCTATCTGGTGGATACCACCATGCAAAATCTATGGAACCTGTATTGGGCGGCTTTTGCATTATCAATGATATTTGCATTGCGGCTAAAAAGGTCCTTAATGCGCATCCAGGATACCGCATACTGATTGTTGACCTTGATGCTCACCAAGGGAACGGACATGAAGAAATCGCACAAAAAGACCCTAATATTGCCATATTTGATATGTACAATGGAGATACATGGCCGGGAGATTTTGAATGTCAGGAACGAATCAACTTTAATCTTCCACTCAAGGCAAGAACGCAAGATGCTGAATATATACACATATTATCAAGCAATCTGCCACAAGCAATAGACTACGTACAGCCTGATTTAATTATCTATAATGCGGGCACTGATGTGTATGAAAAAGACCCTATCGGCGCACTTTCTTTGACCAAGCAAGGTATTATTGAGCGCGATCGCATAGTATTTACCGAGGCTATAGGGCGGAAAATCCCTATTCTTATGGTACTTTCTGGCGGATATCATGCCGATAGCCATGCAATTATTAGCGAATCTATCATGAACCTGCGGAATACTGCGCTGAATAAGTAATTTTATTTTTTCTTATAAGAAAAACCGAAGTCTTTGCCCTGTTGATGTAACGTTATTTCCATATCAGTACATTGATAAGCAATCGCTTCTCCTGCCGCAACGCCTACATTAGCGAGCATCTCTGCTAATATAATTGCACCTGCAGCCTTGGCTTTTCCTGTTGCCATCAGAAACACTGTTCCTGACGTTGCATACGGCGCATTTTGTGATTTCATAAATTTAATCGTACCAATATCTTGCAAATCAAAGGTTGCTTCGATATCTTTTTTTCCTGTATGAATTCTTGCCGAAACACATTTAATACAAGCACCCGCACATACAACGCCTCGATCTTTTTTAAAATTAAATGACCGAGATTCCTGCGGCGCTACTGATACTTTACACTTACTCTTATCATCAATACCGCAGCCATAACAGCACCCAGCCAAAGAGCTGTGCACATAAAAATCAACGGGATAATCAGTTGCGTTACGCAAGTTGACGGTATACCCATGACAAACCTGTACACCAACCGCTAGAGCTAATCCAATCAATAACTTTTTCACGATCTCACCTTTTTTATTTTAATTATTTAATTATTATAATAAATTTATCACAATTCGATCATAATATTCAATAAACAATAAACTGCTCTTTATTTTTTTGCATAAAAATAGATATGCTCTTCTTACACACGGGGAGCTATCCATATGAAAATAAAATTACACATAAAAATCATGCTCGCGCTGGGCAGTTTTTTTGTAATGCCGTTACAGGCGGTTATTTCGGTTGTTTACAACTTAAGAATTGCAGAAACGACCAAGCGACAGGCATTTGATAAAAATGGAACTCATTACATGTCTCTCGGCGTTGCTACACCCTTTAACATATATCGCAAAAAGTATAATGGGGACATGCATGACGCTGGCGGCGTATTAGGCACACTGATATATGCACCAGAAAAATATTTTTTACGTGTTGATACAGCCGTTGCACAAGTACAACAAAAAGCGCCGAACAATTGCTTTGCTACGGTTCAAGCAGACGATATTCTTTTTACTGGAGGCTACACAAAAACGATCAATAAACAGGCTCGCGTCACCATTTCTGGTCTTTTGGGTATCCCAACGCACAAAGATAAAAGCCTTGAGCACGTACAATTTGGCTATGCGCACGTCGGCCTTGGCGGACAAATTGACGGATCCGTAGATTATTTAGCAAACAATAAGCATTTTATTTTGGGCGCACTGCGCATGATACATTTTTTCCCGAGAACAACGTGCGCTATAGTAAATAATTGCCCCAAAAAATTTACTTTTACAAATGGCACCACTAACGATTTTCTTATTGCACATCGCAGTCGCCTGGGGAACCATCGATGCGAAATTGGTTATGATGCATCAATGCTTTGGGGAACAAAGATACATCCAAGCCTAGATGCCACAATACAAAAAACAGAATACATCAGAAGCAGTTTTTATGGCACGTACAAGTACCATTTTGTGATAAAAAAGCTACCTCAGGCAATCACCGCTGCATTCTCTTATGGTTTTGACCACCGCCCCAAACTGTATGGCAACAAACGCATCATCACCGCCTGGGCCTCCTGGGGTGTGAATTTTTAAATATATAAGCTGTAATTGGAGACCGTATGAATTTCTTGAAGCAAAAAGTTATCACGTTATGTTTGATTATTTTTTTATGCAGTTTTCTTACCGTACTTTCCTATCCCTATCGTTTTCAACGCTTGATGCTGCTTGATAAAAACACGCAAGATATAAAAAAATGCGTCGATATTATATATGATATTCACATCATGGCGCCCGATTTTGCCAAAAAACCATCCCGAAAAAACGTACGCGAGGGATTACTAAAATTAGACGAGCGCCATGCTTTATCAACCCCTGAGCGAATACTGCTTGCTGTTTTACGAACATTGAATAAACAAGCCGATGAAAAAATAGATCTATTGTGGGAACTTGTACAAAATGCTGAATTTTATCCTGCAACACAATTAGATTTTATGTCATATGGTGGAAAAGTTTTTCCAAAAGAATTTAAAAATTCAAACAATATTACATTTATTAATTCTGATACGTATAGAGCAAAATTCAATGCTATAACATCAATAGCTAATAATGGCCCCCAATATAGTTCAGCAAAAATTGTAGATATTAAGTCTGGTTTAGACAATTTTTTCAATATTGATTTATCTTGCGAAAAACACACCATTCGACAATTTTGTGATTTATTCAAAATTACTGATAAAGATAACTTTACTCTTGCAAAAAAAGATTGGCTTTCTTTTAAAGAGCTTTATGAAAAAGAGGCAAAACCCATTTTTAACGATATTTTAAAACACAAAGCTCACGCAACCACAACAGATTTAATAGAACACTTAGAACATCTACCCCCAATACAAGAATCTCTTCTTCGACAACAGCTTGCTTCTGTCATTAATCAGATAACCGATTTTGAATTACTGATCAATATATTAAGCTCTTCTTCTAAAAATCATGCCGTAATATATGCTGGCGGAGCACATTGTAAAAGAATTTGGCAATGGCTTCAGAATGTCTATGGATACGATCTTATCACTGACCTTGGCTCAGAAATTAACTATACGAACGCTATAATTTCTCATAAAGCGTGGGCCTATTTGCTCGAAAAACCTATTCAGTCACTTAATCGTTACAAACAATGGGGCAATCGCCCTTTTATTAATATCGTGACAGAAGGGTCAGAGATATGGAATAACTTTGCACAATTTTTTAATATTTTTATTCATAGATCAGATGCAGAAATGCTTGAACAATTGCAGCAATTTTTTAAAAAAGCTGACAAAACATTTGTGAATTTTATGGAGACGCGTTTATACACACAAAACAATCAAACTCTATTGTTCACTACAGTCAATCAAGGCTTGATGCAATCTACCGAGTTTTTAATCAAACATGGCGCTCGCACAAATGTACCGGATAACAAAGGACAAACACCTCTTTTTTATGCAGGACCGTATCCAGATATAGTTAAGTTACTGCTTGCACATGGCGCCAATGCCTCAGCAAAAAATAACAATAACCAGTCAGTGATGCGCTATTTATATAACCAAAAGAATACCGACCCCGAAAGCAAAGTTTTGATCGCACAAAATCAGCTCTCATTTAAATGGCTCACACGAGCAAAAAAATACCTCAGCAAACTCTTTGGATGGTCAAAACCTAAAAATGCACCATCAAAACTAGAAACTGCCCTTATCCAACTTGACTCACACCTTAACCTGCTGCAAAAAAGCCTGAGATAAAATTAGTTAAACAAGGTGAACAAACTTAAATCGCAACTTATAACTTTTACGGTATTTTTGCCTCTAAAAATGCCACAAAACGCATAATTACTTTCTAAAAACCCAAAATAAAATATTACAATTAAGAAACAATCGCTCATATCTAAAGTTTGAGGCCTCGAAGCAAGGCTATTTTTACAGCAAATTACAGGCGCATCCCCTCAATAATACCCACATATTAAATTGACAATTTGAATTATATTTTGATATTATAATAGTAAATAATAAAAATAAAAAAATATAATTTTAGGATGTTATGAAAAAAATACTATTTTGTGAAGCAATTGCTGGTTTATTAGCGGCATCCGGCCTCATTGCCATGTCATTTAACCAATCACCAGTACCAAGTTTGTGCAACCAATATCAAAATGATCAGAGGCAATTTTTTAACAATCTCGGTCAATTTGCTCAAAAAACGCGTCCACAAAACGCTAAAAGTATGCAAAAAACAGTTGACCTGGCCACCTATCAAGCGCCTGAAAACTTAAAAAAAACGTTGGATCAACATGCTGATAGCATGGCTGACGTTTTTAGCAAAGGACATGAGATTTATTCGTTCCCCTGGCTACCCAATTATTTCATCAAAAAAAATGCGAAAAGCCGCATTGAAGGGCTTGAGCATTCCCAACAGACACTCGATAAAAATAAAGAAATTACACTCATAGAAATGCCAAAAAAATTTATCTATTATAATCCAATAAGTAAAAAAGAATACGTTATAGCTCCGGCAATAGAAGACGTCAAACAACCTCTTACTACAGAACAAACTAAACAATTTGCTGATTTTATCGTAAAAGCTGGCTGGAGAGATGCACACCGGGCAAACTTTATGATCGGAAAAAATAAAAAAATATATCCAATTGATACTGAAATTCACACATTTAATCAAAAAAATAAAATTGATCAAAAACAGGCAGCTATAGAGGGTCTCAGCTTATTAACAGGCGCAGTAGCCCCTGGTACAGAAGCTGCGAATTACCTTCGCAAGCGTCGTGAGTTTGAAAGTGATTCATTGGATGTTGCCCAATGGTTTAATGAAGAGCTTAAAAAAGAAAATCAAGCTTTATAGTATAGGCCTATTTTACCCCTACAAATGCCACAAAACGCATAATTACTTTCTAAAAACCAAATATTATTACAATAAGAAAGAATCGTTCATATATAAAGGGCAAGGACTAGGCGCTTGAGCTATTTTTACGGCAAATTACAAGTACAACTCTCAGTAATACCCGACTTGTTAAATTGACAATCTGTATTAATATGATATTCTAATAATAAGTAATTTTATAGATACATGGAGTTTATATGAAAAAATTAGCCCTTTTACTATTCTCTGCAGCAAGTCTTTACGGCATGCAAGATGAACAAGCTTTTACTCCGGATGAACCTGTTATTATTAAGAATAAACAAGATTTGATTCATGCTATTAAAAGCATGAACGTATCCCCAGCGCACGGCCTTGATACTGTTGATGTAAAAATGACTAAGGAAGCTTCCATAGCTACGAAAATTACAGAGCAATGGTTTCCAATAAAAAATTTTATCGCATCTGACGACAAACTGTCAGTAACAACAGCAAACATGGTCGCCAACAAAGCATTCGAAATGCAAAAAATATATAACTTAAACAGAACTCATAATGACCTAATAATAAGCGAAAATAAACCGCTATTATATTCTCTAGCATTCACCGCTTTAACATTGATGATACCAAACCAATACGATAGGCGACCTGCATTTACGCTTGGTTGTGCACTAACTCTCCACTACATAATTACTTTGAAAAAACGCACAATAAATGCATATAAAACTCAATATAATTTCGAACACCATCTTGTCCCCATATTTAAAGACATGAAAGAGACATGTTTAGCGCAGTTAGAAGATTATAATATAAAACAAAAATTTGAAAAAAACTGGGACAACAGAGAGCGCTCAAACCTAGGCGGCATTGGTCACGCAGTTAATAATATTATTAATGCGCAAGCATTCAGCGCAGCAATTGATAAAAAAATTGGAAGAAAAAATAATTAAAAAATAACATAATCTTATAAAAAAAGGGGGGCAAAATGTCCCTCTTTTTTTTGCGGAATTTTTTTAATACATGCAGGAGTTAAACCGTGAAATACAAAGGTTATATTGGCCAGGTGACTTATGATGACAGTGCAAAAATCTTTCATGGCGAAGTTATTGGGTTAAAAGATGTCATCACTTTTCAGGGCGAATCGGTAAAAGAACTCGAACAAGCATTTAAAGATTCGATCAATGATTATCTTGAATTTTGTCATAAACGTAACGAGAGTCCGGAAAAAACCTTTTCAGGCAATATTCGTGTAAGAATGAATCCAAAATTACATGCAAGTCTTGCTCTTGAGGCAGCAAAAAAGGGTATAAGTTTGAACGATCTTGTTACTCAAAAACTCAGCAAAAGATAATAGTTATCGCTGCCATTCGCCCGCGACAAACTTTATAGTCGATTTGCCCAAAAAATACCCGGGAGCAATTGACAATATGTATTAATATATTACTATTATAGATATACAATAAGTAAAAAAATAAGTTTTAAAATACATAGAGTTATAATATGAAAAAATTATCCCTTTTACTACTCTGCTCAGCAAGTCTTTACAGCATGCAACGCAGGATGAAGTTTCCCAATATGACTACTGACGACCTTTTGGTTGCGCAAGTTAAAAAAATAGACCTTGGCATAACTGAAGATGAATATCGTAGCGCAACCGATAATATCAAAGATCCCATGAAAAAAATAATAGAGAAATATACGACCATAGGGGGCAAAATTTCGGATCAATGGCAAGATTTCGGAAAAAAGTTTGCAGCCCACGAATTCTTGTCTCTAGAAAAGCAAAAGGCTGTATATGATGCTATTGCCGACAAAGCATTTGAATTGCAAAAAAAATATAACCTAAAAAGAAGCTATACTGACATATTAATAACCGAGTCTGAACCACTCCTATATTCTTTAGGATTCACTGCTGCAGGATTCATGTTATCGGATAAATACATAGGAAGAATTGCTTCAAAATTTGTAGGATTCATGATACCAGATAAATACGATGGCACTATTCGCAACTTGGCAATTGTGTCTGGCGTTGTACTAAGCATTAATTATGCGTACACTTGTAAACAACGCGCAAATGAAAAATTTTTGGTGACTAAAGAAATCTTAGAACCAAATCTGCTCCCCATATTTGAGCATATGAAAAAAACATACCTGATAAATCTCGAAAATCAAGATGTGCAAATAAAACAAAAATTTGAAAAACAGTGGGAACGCAGAGAGCGCTCGACATTAGGTAGTATTGGCCACACTGTTAACAATCTTTTTCGCGCAAAAGAATTCAACGCGACGGTTGATAAAAAAGCTGGAACAAAAAATAATTAAAAAAATAACATAATCTTACATGCAAGTGGGGACATCCGTCCCCACTTTATTTTTTTATGCTTTAGTTAATTGTTTTTTTGTTGGGCCTGTTTTTCTTGTATCATACGGCGCAAGATGGTAGGCACTTCGATATCATCGCTTGGCTGTGTCGGCTGAGCTGATTGCACCGCTTGCGCTGATAATTCAGGAGCCGACGCCTCTTCCACCTGCGATTTTTCTTGAGCAAGATTTTCTTGCACGTGCTCTTGCACAGGATGCTTAAAAAAAATATCAGTAATTTTATTCTCACGTACCGGCGTAACCGGTGCTGTAACAATAGGTTTTTCTTCAGGCTTTTCTTGGACTTGCTCAAAATCAGTTGCAATAATAGTTATCGCAATATCATTTTGTAGAGATTCATCAAAAACAAGCCCGATAATAATATTAGCATCCGGATGCGCCTGTGCATGTAGCTCTGATGCTGCAACCTCTATATCACTCAAATCAAGCGCGCTGCTGCCGGTGATGTTTAATAAAATACCACGAGCCCCAGCAATGCCTTTATGCGAAAGAAGCGGAGACGAAACTGCTTGTTTAAGAGCATCAAGCGCTTTTGTATCTCCAGATGCTCTACCACTACCCATAACAGCAAAACCCTTGCCTTTGAGAATAGACTTAACGTCCGCAAAATCTACGTTAATATGCCCAGGACGTCTAATAATATCTGCGATGCTTTTTACGCACTGATTAATAATATTGTTTACAAGACTGAATGCATTAACTAACGATAGTTTTTTTTCATGCAAATCTAATAATTTTTGATTTGGGATAACAATCAGCGTATCAACTGCACCTTCTAATGTTTTAAGCGCTTTTTGCGCAACAGCCATACGACGAGCACCCTCAAAATTGAAGGGCAACGTGACTATTGCGATAGTCAACGTAGACCGTTCTTTAAGCGCCTGCGCAATAACCGGCAATGCACCAGAACCGGTACCACCACCAAGACCACCCGTTAGGAAAACAACATCAGCATCTTTAATATGTTCACAGACAACATCCAAATCTTCTTCAGCAGCTCTTTTGCCAAGATCGGGATTGGCACCAGCACCTAAACCCTTGGTCGACTTTGAACCTAACTGAATAATAAGCGATGCTTTTGACGCATTAAGCGCTTGTGAATCAGTGTTTGCTGCAATAAATTCAACGTTATCGTATTCATGGGATATCATACTGTTAATAGTATTACCACCAGCGCCGCCCACACCCACAACTTTAATAATGGTATGCGATACTTGTGCGCACTGCACTTCTTTATCAAAATCTATCACGACAGCTCCTTTTTTTTATTTTTTATAGCCCTACTTGTGACGGTATCACAGCGCGCTAAAAAAAGTCAAAAACCCATGATTTCATACGCGAAAAAACACGATTTATCATAGGACCAGAAAGCTGCTCCATTCTTTTATTTTTATTTTTTTTGAGAGCATGCACTAAAAGACCATACGCGGTTGCATACATTGGGTTATTCAGCGACTCTTTAAATGCCGCAGGGATTTTTGGCTTCCCAATTCTGACAGGGCAAGCAAGAATATCTTGCGCCATGGTAACAAGACCTGTCAGCAATGATCCGCCACCCGTTAAAATAAATCCGGAAGCCATATAGACGTCCAAATGATACTGCTTAATTTCTGCATTAACCAATAATAAAAGCTCTTGAGAACGATATGCTAAAATAGTAATCAGGTCCTGCAAGAAAACTACTTGACGATGCTCATGATGCAACGTGTCTATTTCTATGTATTGCTCTATAGGATTTTCAATATGTGTATTAAGCGGCTGCATGCCATAAGCATGCTTTATCGCTTCAGCTTGAGTAAACGTAGTTCTCAAGCAATGTGCTATATCTTGTGTAAATAAATTGCCCGCTATGGGAAAAATTTTTGTATGGCGTATCGTACCGCGATGATAAACCGCAAAATCTGACGTTCCTCCGCCAATATCAAGCATCCCCACACCCAAATTAATTTCATCAGAACCAATAACAGCATCAGCAGATGCTAACGGCTCTAGTATAATATCGCGAACTTTAATCCCCGCCGCCTCGCAACAACGTATAAGATTTTGCACAGAAGATACATTACCTGTAATAATATGTACCTGAGTTTCTAGTCTAATGCCATGCATGCCCAAGGGATCCTGAACATGATGATTACCATCGATAATATAAAATTGTGGAATAACATGCAGCACTTGCTGTCCCTCTGGTATAGTAACGGCCTTTGCAGCTGCAATGACATGTGCAATATCATAATCACGCACCTGCCCCTGCTTAATGGCAACCATACCTCGAGAATTAATTGACTGAATGTGACTGCCCGAAATACCTATATAAGCAGAATCAACAGAATAACCTGCCATAAATTCTGCTTCTCGTACGGCAATTTTTATAGAATCAACCGCTGCAGCAATATCAACAACAATACCGCGCGCGAGTCCGTGTGAAGGAGCTTTACCAATCCCAATAATTTCACAAAAATCATTATTATTATGAGCAATTAATACACAAATTTTTGTAGTCCCGATATCAATTGCAACATACAAAGAGTCCTGAGAGACCTTTTTCATAGAACGCCCCCCTTATGCGTAGAAAGAATAATATAATCTTTAAAACGTACATCAATCGTATAGGTGTTTTTTGTCTTATCGGATATTATTTTTGTACAAAAATACTGTATAAGCGGCGCTAATGCTTGGTAACAAAATAAATCGCTGGTTGTTTTTACCTGTATACAATGCATATCGCGTGGAACAATAAGAATATGCGTTTTGTTGTGCCAGACAACGGCATATTCTTCAAAAAATTGCCGTGGAATACCTTGAATAAATTGCTCTAAATCATGAATATTGCGTAACTCGGTTTGAGCAACGTGAATAGTTGGCAAACTACTCACGAGACCCGCATCATAGTAATCAGAAAAAAACAACTGCCCCGAAGAAAGCGCTACATACGTTTTATCAGGAAAAGATACCTGTACGATAGGTTTATGGCACGCAACACGAACATACGCACTACCCAAAGGGTTATAGCGCCAAGAAAGCGCATCGACCGTTGGCACATCTTGTTGCAACATATTCACAACGTGCACCGCAGGATATTGATATAACACCTGAGGCGTAAGCGTATTTTTAATTTTTTCTTGCGCTGCTTTAGACAAAGCATAATCTAGAGAGAAGAGCAGCGTAGCTTTTTTTTTCTGTACCGAAATACAATAAAAAAAAACTATACTGGTTATAAAAAATAAAAAAATAATAACCTTATGCCTATGGCATATAACAATCATCCCCTAGCCCCCTAACACCTTTATAGAGATGGCATGTCCCTGCTACTTTTCATAGCCTTTTTGGAATGATTGTGTCAATAAATTGACCAAATGTATTAAATTTTCTTAATATGTGAACCAATTAAAAAGAGTAAAATCCCTGCGGCAACAGAAGCATTATAAGAAATATCTTTTCTGCGTTGCGGAAGCATAACTTGCTGCCCAAGAGATAATATTTCTGAAGAAATACCGGTAGCTTCATTGCCAATTACGATACATAGTGGCTTTTGATAAGGCATCGCCACTGCATTTTCTCCGCCTAGGGTTGCCAAATAGAGTCCATAGCCAGCTTTTTTGAGCTCTTGTGCTGCAAAAATCGCGGATGGAGCTTCGTAGATATCAACGTGTTCAGAAAGGCCTGCGGCTGCTTTATATGTTGAAGCATTCAGTGGAGCGCTATTTTTTTTGACAAGAATAACTCCGTCGACACCGGCACAATAAGCTGATCGCAAAATTGCACCCAAATTGCGCGTATCCTGGACGCCATCGATCATTAAAAGAAAGGGGTGCTTTGTCGCATCAAAAAACTTTTTTCTAATAGGTAAAAGCCCTGCATAGGCGACAACACCTTGATGATCAACCGTTTGAGCCATACGGGCTAATGCATCGCGCGGTACATAGTTAACTTGAACATTTTTTGGTAATAATCGTTCAATCATGCTCCAAGACTTAGGGACAGGTTTTGTGGTGTAAATAGCATGCAATTGACGCTTTTTTGCTGTTAAGAGTTCAATGACAGGATGAATGCCAAAAATGATTTCTTGTATTTTTTGAGGAGTCTTTTTATTCATAGTAACTACGTAAATTTCTTGTTAAAAATAGATCGATCAGTAATATATACTAGTATATCTCTTTTTTTTAGTTTTGTATTTTGAATAGTTAGGCATATATGATTTTTTTCAAAAAACAGCATAACGCTTTTTTATACAGTGCATTAATATTATTGAGCACTGCAGGTTTTTTTGCTTTGGGTAGAAGCCTGAGAGCTTTACAACCATTAAAAGAGCTCTTTCATGCTGGGGAATATGCCAGAAAAACGCTGATACGCGATAATAAAATAAAAAAAGTGCTCTTCTCTCCTGATAATCCTGTTAAAAAAACACTACTGGGCTTAATACAAGAAGAACAAGAGTCTATCAGGATAGCCGCATTTTCTTTAACCGATATAGATATTGCCGCGGCACTTATTAAAGCTCATGAACAAGGCATTCTTGTTGAAATCGTCGTTGATGGACAGCAGTCACGATCAACGTATAGTAAAGTGCCTGTTTTATTCAAGCGCGGAATTCCTATTTTTAGCTATGAACCGCTCGCTGGCAGTAAAGAAACCAAAGAATGGACGTCATTAATGCACAATAAATTTATTATATTCGGCAAATCCCTGTTAAATAAAGCAGTATTATGGACCGGTTCATTTAATTTTACCCGTACGGCATCTCTGCATAATCAAGAAAATGTCATAATCGATGACGATCAAGAAGTATCCTGCGCTTATATGAATCATTTTGAAGTGCTAAAAAGAAGATGTCATCGCGTAAGCTCTCCATCTGCCTACGCGTAACAGCTTCACTACTACATAATTTCTTCTCAATAGTAACAAGGTTATTTCTGTTTCTTAAAAAAATCAATGATAATATTTTTTTAAGAATATATTGCAATTATAAAATAAAAAAATATATAGTAATTAAAGAGTACCTATATAGTTCTTAACGAGGGTTGCTATGAAAGAAATAATAAGAAAAATATTTTTAACTTTATTCTGCCTTGCTTTTTCTGGGCATATTTATGCAAATAAGCTTGACGATTTAAATAACACACTGGAAGGTTTTAAAAGAAAAATCGCTACCGAAATCCCTGCTATTATTACACAGTTAACGCAAGCTCAAACCACAATCTCAAGCATTTTAAATCAAATACACAGTAAAGAGGGCGAGCTAGTAGCAGCTCAAAAAAAAATTGATGAGTCAAAAAGCCTTATTTTAACAACAAAAACTGATGTGCAACATCAACAAATCATACCTTCACTCATTACAGATCCACTTATCACCTCACTTGACCTTCAGCAACAAATGGTTGATGAACTTAAACAGACCATAGCCGATGCCAAGCATGCAGTTAACATCATTACTCAAGATGCCAATACCGCTATAAGAAACATTGGAGCAACAAAAGCTGACATTACTAACTTGGCAACATACCTAAGAACACTTATAGAAAAAGGGCAAGATCTTATCAGAAAATTAAGTTTTAAAATATGATATGGAGATTATTATGAAACATTTACAACATATACTTATCATAGTCAGTATAATTAATATTTGTCATATAACACATACATAT
This sequence comes from Candidatus Babeliaceae bacterium, assembly GCA_041660765.1. Lineage (NCBI taxonomy): Bacteria > Candidatus Babeliae > Candidatus Babeliales > Candidatus Babeliaceae > Candidatus Babeliaceae bacterium. Next base: position 826,445 of record JBAZVR010000001.1, read on the forward strand.
GATCTCATGGACGCATCGAAAAAAATTAATGATGGTAGCTCTCAACTACAAAGTAATAAAAATGATATGCTCTCCCTCAAAACAGGTATAGCAACCGCTCAATCATCCATTACTGATTACACTAAAAACATACAAGATTTTCTTGCTCAAGAAAGACAGCAGATGTCAACCGTTAAAGATCTAAGTATAAAGGTTCATGACTTTTTAATTAATTTTAACACCATGGGTCAATCATTTAAGAAAAAAGTTGACGATGTGCCTGTTGTTGGAAAAATAGCATCATTCTTTCACATTGATGAGGTAGCAGAATCTTTGGGAAATGATATTGGCAATATTGTTATTAATCATGTGAGACCCGTTGAAATGACCTTAAAAAGCGCTAGTGGAACATTACAATCAATTGACAAGTTGTTAACCGATGGACTTACCAATATTGGTATCATTAATGGACATCTTAATAAGGTAAATTCACTTCTTGATCAGATAACTCAAGAGCAAGATAAAACATTACTAGCTATGAAAAACGTCTCAAAATACCTTCAAGACATGTCAAAATAAAAAATATAAAAATATTGCTATTAGTAAATAATTAGTGTTAGAATAGTAATAGACAAGAGTAATTATATTAAACGCAAAATAGGGGTATTGTTATGAAAAAAACAACATTTTACAAAGCTATCGGCATAGCTATGGGTTTATGCAGTGGATTTAATGCTATTGCCGGCTTTGCAAGCGTCAATAAAGCAATAGAAGAAATAAAACAACAATCGCTAGCAGCATCACAAGCGCCAGAAGCGTCACGTTTACAGCCTAATATCTTTTTGAGACCAAGAGGGTATTATGATCAAGTGATTCCACAACAGCCAAAACAACTAGACGTTAATTTTGAAGGAATTATCAATACAGCTAAAGACTTCATTACAAATTATTCACATAATGCATCTTTAGAAGCCGGCATACAAACAGCATTAGAACACATCCCTTATAGAGCATTGGGTATAACTGTTGATGAAGTTAATCAAATCAAAAATGGTCTTATCCCAGCATCCATTAAAAATAAAGTTAATGAGAATATACATGAAGCTATCTTATTATTTAACAAAATTCAGCCACAGTTAAAAAATCTCCCAATAGCTATAGCGCTTATGGAGTCTTACTTAACTCAAGCAGTAAGCAAAGAGCATCTTACTCAAGAAGTGTTAAATGCACTTAATAAAGTAAGAGATTTTGCCTTAAAAAATAATGATTTGCTTATGAAGTTTGGTAATAAATTAGCAGATATACTTGAAAAAAATCAAAACTTCTTATTAAAGAATTTAAATATTGATAAAATCAATACTTCAAGCATTAATGATATTATTAATCGTCTCAATGAATTAGCAAATATTATTAAACCTGATATTGAAAAACTTATTAATGATTTAAATCAAGCTGATAAAAACCAAATAAATGATTTATTAAATACATTTAAGAGTATTAAGTTTGACAAAATTAAGGTTAAAGAAATAGAGGCCGATATTGTTGAATTTCTTAAAAAAACTATGCCTGGAATAGTATAAGACAATAATTAAGAGGGGGCATGCCCCCTCTCTTAATTAACAGGTAAGATATTATGAAAAAAAGAATGCTTATTGTACTGCTTGGATGCGCACATACGATAACCATAAAAAGCGCAGAAAAACAATTTTCTGCAACAAAACTTGACATTGTAGCAATCCTCAAGGGCGTGCAAGATTTTGTACAAAATTATTCGATCCCGCCATCTCTCGTATCAGCTCAGTGGAATATCATTAGACCAAAAGTAAATTATCAAAGCGCACCGATCATATCAATACAAATGGCCTTAATACAAATCCCCTATAGAATTTTTGGCATTACTGCAGCAGAAGTCAACCAATTTACACAAGGCGGCATCCCTGCAGGAATAGGAACAAAAATTCATAATAATTCAGCCGCCGCATTTGAATTATTAAAAAAACTTCCTGTAATTTTTGAAGACTTACCCAATTTTATTTTAGACGTATGTAGATATATGAAACTTGCAATAAATCCAAAAAACATGCCGCCAGAACTACGAACTGCAGTTGATACTATAGAAGAAACCACAAAAGCTAAAAGAAACTTTATCAGCGATTTTGGCCTTAAATTTGCTGCCGTTATGCAAGATTTGAAAATTGCACTTATTCTACAAAACTTATCAGCATATAAACAGACAGTGAGCATAACGGATCGACATATTATGTATGAACTTTCTCAGGCATCAAATAAAATAAAACCCGAGTTTGAGTCGCTCACCAGTACGCTCGGCTCAGTTGAACCAGACTTTATTGATACTGTCTTTGATGCTTTAAAAAAAATTAATTACAAGAAATTAAACTACCAAGCCATAGAGCAAGACATTCAAGCCTTTAATATCGAAAGCCGTCAACTGTTTGCACATGCGCAATAAGACGCTCTATATCAACAGGAATTGGCGCTGTAAAACTAAATTCTTGATTATCAAAAGTAAATGCCACAGAAGATGCATGCAGAGCTTGTCGCGCTATAAAATCTGACTTTTTTCCATAAATAACATCGCCTACAATTGGATGACCAATCGCAGCCATATGCACGCGAATTTGGTGAGTTCTTCCTGTTACCGGCGCTGCTGAAACAAGGGAATGATGGGGAAAGCTCTTCATAACGCAAAAATTGGTAACCGCTGGACGTCCAGCGCCAGAAAGATGGGTCATTCTATAGGGCTTTGCTAAATCTCTTGTCACAGAGAATGATATGGTGCCAACGCCTTGAGCTAATACGCCTTCTACGACAGCTATATACGTTTTTTTAATCTTTCTTTCGCCAAATTGCTCAACAAAATAGTCATAGGCTTCTTGAGTTTTGGCAATAATCATAATGCCAGAAGTTTCTTTATCAAGCCTATGAACAATACCAGGGCGCCCCGAAGAGCCAATAGTCGCTTTGTCAGGATAGCGACGCATAAACCAATCTGCGACAGTGAAAGTATACTTATCAGTTGCCGTTGCATGCACCATGATTCCTGCAGGCTTGTTAATAATAACAAATTGTTCATGTTCATATATGACAGGAATAGCAATTTCTTGTGTATCTTTTTTTTGCTTGTCCACGAGCAAAGAAGAAAAATCAATTGTACAAAAATCACCAACTTTTAAAATATAACTTGGCTTTGTATATTTACTATTAATAGTGATACGATGATGTGTAATAAGATTTTTAAAAATATTTCTTGCGAGGGTTGGAAAATTTTTATGCAAAAAAACATCAAGTCTTACCCCAGAATCTGAGGACTGAATAACAAAATCTACGATTAATTTTTCCGGGGGGAGCTGATCCACAAAGGCCTCCAATAAAATAAAATTGAATAAGCGGCATTTCTTTGTTTAAGCATAAGACGGCTGCATTTAAAGTCAAATGGACAATACTATACGAATAGTCTATGATGAATAAGAATGACTATTTACAGACATGCGGGGTAAGGGATGGCACTACAAAAAATTTTCGAACAAATTCGAAATAATATAGATGCAGTTATTAACAAAGAATCAACAATAGGATTAGCCCTCTGGCATGAACTTTTAAAGCAACATCCTGCTGACATAGCTCAATTATTTTCATATCTTAATGAAGATGATGCGCAACAACTTTTTTTACATTTTCCCGAACACTTACAATGCTCTGTTTTTATAGAATTTTCTAACATTCAAAAAACTTTTTGCCTAGCCTTTCTTAATGATACAACTAAGCGCGACCTGCTCAACAGTCTTCCCATCGATGAATTAACGGATTTTTTTGATGACCTCTCTAATCAAGAGCTCAAAGAATATCTTAAATTATTACATAAAAATGATAGAGAAAAAGTCCTATCATTATTGCAGTTCAATCCGGAGTCTGCCGGCGGCATCATGGATATGAACGTACTCTCGCTTATGCAAGATTTTACCGTTGAAAAAAGCATCCAAATTCTGCAGCGGCTACAACCAAACAGAGATTTGCACCAACAAATTTATATCACCAATGAAGAGAATCAACTCACTGGACATATTCGGCTCGAAGATCTTGTTTTAAAAAGCCCTCAAGTACGCCTCGCATCCATTTTACGTCCAAATGAGCTTGTCATTCATGTTGACCAAGACAGAGAAGAAATAGCTCAACAGATGATACACTATAATTTAATGATAGTGCCTGTAACAAATCATGAAAATATTTTTTTAGGAGTGATTTCTAGCGACACGCTTGTTGAAGTGATAGAACAGGAGGCCAGCGAAGATATCTACCGAATGGCTGCCCTGTCACCCATTAAAAACACCTACTTCGAAACACCATTTTTTAAACTATTGTATCAACGCGGATCTATTTTATTAATTCTTTTAGTCCTGCAATCATTTTCTAGTCTTATCCTTCAAAAATTTCAAGCAACCCTCTGTGGTTTTTTAATGTTTTATATCACCACACTGATTAGTACCGGCGGCAACACCAGTAGTCAAACATCAGCCCTTGCAATCCAAGGCATGGCAACAGGGGAAATTAATGATGCTAATAGATGGCGATTTATAGGTCGCGAATTTTTAATGTCATTATTGATTGCCACCCTTCTGAGTGTTTTTTCTTTTATACGTATTTATGCAACACACCACCAATTATGGGGCAGTTTAACCGTAAGTCTTTCCCTTGGTATTATTATTATTGTTTCAGTATTATTGGGAAGCTGCATGCCGTTATTATTAAAAAAATTAAACCTAGACCCTGCCCACTCAGCAGGCCCATTACTCGCAACCCTCATGGATATTATCGGTTTACTCATTTATTGTGGTATCAGTTATTATATTTTCGCGTAATTAAGCTGTTTTTCTTGACAAAATGACAAGAGATTTATATCTTTAATACATATTTTGAGAGCCGCTAGCTCAGGTGGTAGAGCAACAGCCTTTTAAGCTGTGGGTCGTTGGTTCGAATCCAACGCGGCTCACCAGACGTAGTTTACCGATCATAAATGCGCGGACAAACGAAAACTGGCGAATCAAATTACCACTCTTTCTATGAAATTACACGTCCCTATCGTCTAGCCTGGTCTAGGACATCGCCCTTTCACGGCGGAAACAGGGGTTCGAATCCCCTTAGGGACGCCAAAGTTGACTAACTGAATAAGTCAGTAACAAGTCAAACGGTTTATGAGCGTCGTACAGCACATTCTCGCCCTCAATCCTGAGGTTCTGAAGTACCAGTTTTATCAACTGCCGTTTTTCTTCAACTTCAGAACTTATAAACAAATCATAGGCTTTATTGCTTATATCTAACAAGTACCTAGCTGTTACATAATAATTATCTTCTGCTTCTTGCAACTGAGCCAAGCGATCATTGGTATCATTCATCTGATCACGCAAATTCAGATAAAATCTGTCATAGTGTTCATCAGTTATGCGGCCTTTTAATTTATCGAGATAGAGTCTGTCCATCATAGTGGTCAGCTCTTTTTGCTTTTTAGTAAGTTCGTCAAAATGTTTATTATGAAACTCTATTTTATCTTGATGGACTTCATTGAGTGTGCCAATTATCAATTGCATAATATTGTCAGGAAGCTGCAATTTCTTAAAAACTTGTCCCAGCTGCTCAGTAATTTCTTCTTCGCGAAACCATTTCGCATCATGCTTGCCATTATACTGTGTGCAATGATAGTAGACATGTCCCTTCTGCCTTTCAGGCGTTATAGATAAGCCACAATCACCACAGCGCAATAAGCCGCGATACATATATGGTAAGCCGGCATATTTAAATTTTTTCTTATTGAAACCGCCTTTAACTGCTTGAACTTGATCAAAAAGAGTCTTGGTAATAAGTGGCGGATATTTATGCGGATACATCTTGCTCTTAACCACCATCATTCCATAGTAAAAATGGTTATTAAGAAGTTTATCGATATAACCCTTTGACCAAGTCACACCATAATCATCTTTAAGCTTTTCAAGAAGCAGTTTCATTGAATAGGCACTGGTCGCGTATAATTCAAAAGCCTTGGTGATAATATATGACAAGTGCTCATCGACAATAATATCTTTCTTCTCATCCGGAAGCCTAATATTTTTGTAGCCAAAAGGAGCTTTACTGGTCCACTCGCCCCTACGCAACTTTTGCTCATTAGCGCGTTTTACGTTATCACTTATTGCATCAGAATAATATTTTGCAAGACCAAGGCTGATACTAAATTGAAATTTCTGTGTAGCGGAAATCTGACTGTTAATAATTTGTCCATCTGATATAAAGTGCAACTCAACTTCGTCCCTTAAGGCCTTCTCATAAAGAGCAGAAACTCTTACATCAAATATATTGCCCCTGGTGAGTCGATCCACTTTATCAAAACAAATAACTACTTTTTCTTTTTGCTTAAGAACAAAATCGATGATACCGTCGAACTCATCTCGCTGGTCTGTATATGCGCTTTCATCAAAGCTACAGCTTTTAATGATATTGAAATGTTTATTTTGACAGTACTTTTCAAGACGAGCTACCTGAGCTGGTAGGGACAAGCCCGCTTCTTTTTGTTCTTCAGTGCTGACACGAGCTATGATAACTGCATTCATGTTTTTTGATACTTCTTCGTATTAAAGTCTATAATTAGCTTTAAAATTGATTATTTACTCTTTTGAGCCAACTTCTTTTTCATATAGCAAACGTATACCTTCGCATAGAAGAGTAGACCTATCCGTCTTATTTCGATCTCTAATACGTTTAATAAAAACTTCGTCTAATAGTAGTTCATCATCCTCTGACATATAAACGGTAGTTTTTGCCTTTTTAGGCATTTGTAAATCTTGCATAGATTAATCCCCCAAATATTTGATCTTTTATACGACATAAACAGAATATCATTTTTAAAAATGACGTCAAATCGCTATGATTTTAAATATATTTGACAACTTGACGCTATTTCATATTTATTGTATTATGATAGATAAATTAAATACCCCAAGAGATAAACTAAATATGGATGAAAATAATAAATCACTTTTCATTGAAAAAATAAGCGAACCAGTACAAGCTGGAATCATATTGTCAGTTGCATGGCTAATAGTAGCTTCGTTCATCTATTTTGATCAATTAACCAATTATCCCTCTTCGTACAATGAACGCCTAGATCTTCGTATCAACGATTATTTTAAATGGGATGATGATATTGAACGCAAAGATGAAGCTCTTGAATATGCTAAAGCTCATGGCGATGGAGCTAAAGCACAAGTGCTATTAGATATTGGGTTTAGATTCCTAAAACCGGCCTTCAGTGCTCTTGGATACCATGCTCTTATAGTATTACCCATTCTTATGGGATGGCTAATGGCCTACATTATCGCACGGAGACGTAAATATCTTTTTATAAGTATTTCCGCCTGTTTACTTTTTTTAGCGCTCAGCAATCTCATGCGACTTGCCAAAATTTATCTTCTTTTATGTATATGTATTTTTATCTTTTGGCTTCTTATAAAAGCAGCTATTTATGAATTGTCTTACATATTTTATAAAGCAAAAGAAGATGCCAAAAATAAAGATAATTCGTAAGATTACTACTGATCGACATAACTATTTTTGCTAATATATTTAAGCGCCTCAACAATAGGAATTCTTTTCATGAGCGCGGCTCTTTCTGCATTTATATCACAAAGCGCTTGGCACATTTCAAGTACATTTAACCATTTATCACTTTTCTTAGCCCATGCCTTAAGTTGTTCATAAGAAATATCCATCTTGAGGCAAATTTCGGATAAAGAATAGGTATCATGCTCACGACATGCCATAAGCAATTTTGAAAAGTTTTGTTGTTTTCTATCAGCCCTTTTCATTAATCAACCCATTTAAAGATAAGAGCGATGTTCGTGTTGAATTAATGAACTGTCGCCTCTCACTTCTTTCCATACAGGCTATTTCTGAATAATAACCATGTTTTAATGGTCGCCCTTGGTGGTAATAACATCGTCCATTTTTAAGCGCTATGTGTCGACAGGGATGCACTCTTGAAGAATTCTTTTTAGGTTGAGCACCACACTTGGGTAACCTTGAAAAGTCCATTTTGAATCTCATGTCTTCCCCTTCTCTTTTTCTTTAACCCCTGGCTGAATTAACGTATTAAGAATAGCATCTCCATCAGAGTGAATGTTATAGTTAACGTTAATAGTCTGACTTTTGCCGCGATATTGTTGAAGCATATTAAGTGCTTGATGACTCAAGCGCACCATCATCATCGCTTGTCCCATAATATTATAATTATCTTGTGCCATGGTCTCAATGCCTTTTAAGTGCAAAGAAACAAACTGGGCTGCTAATATTGTTTCAACGGTATCTTGTGGTTTAATGCCACGCATGAGACTTACTACGGCATCAAGATCATCGTCACTCCAAGCATTTTCCTTAGGCCAATGACTTGATGAGTTATAAGATAAAAGCATAGCCCGCTTAACAAGCAATCTTGCAGCATTTTCATTATCACAATTCATTGCTTCAATAAGAAGAGAAATTTGGTTTGGCGATGCCACCTTTTTTAATTTTTTTGTCATAGATTTCCCGTTATTTTATTTTCTTGTTCCACTAAATGTTTCATTAATCTCAAGCCACTCTGGAGCTCCCCTGTTTTAGCTCGAGGTGAATCTGGCCCCATATTTATTTCTTGCTCAAGCTTGTTATAAGCAAATCTCGATATTGTTCGCTCACTAATATAATGTAGAGCCCAGTTAACTAATGCCTGATCTTCTTCATTCCATGATTTTCTTACCAAGTTTAAATCATATTGCATTTGCATTGATACCTTTGAAATAATCCATGTTTTAATATCAAAACCCTGTTCTATAGCCTCACCAATATCTTTGCCAATTGGAGTTGGATAAGCTATTGCATGTGCATATAATGATTGCCACTTATTCAACATATTTTTGCCGGCGTCATCATTGTCATAGCAAATAAACAAATGGGGTTTCTGCTTTGCTAAATAGTCAGCTAATATATCAGGATTTTTCATACTGCTACCAACGGCTAGTGCAAATCCAAAATCATTTATAATATTTTGAAGAGCAATAGCATCTAACTCTGATTCAACTACAACCATTACGTTGCGATTATTTGTTTCCCCGTTAATATACATCCCATCTGTGCTGCCAGAGATTATTACATATTTTTTTTCATCGCCTTCTTTCCATTCGGAACGTCTTACTTTTAAGCCAACAACTTTGTTTTTTTTAAATGTTGGTATGAGAATGCCTTTTGGTAGCCATACCTTGTCCTTCTCAACTTCCCAATGAGCACCATCTTGCCATAAGTCTTCCGATATCCATCCAAGCTTATTTTTTTTTACCGCTTCTAATGATATGCCTCGTTTGGCAAGATAAGCCAAAGCGTCATGCCGTTTTAAAATTTCCGAATAAGAACATTCAACAAGTGCTGTAGCATTATTAATCCATGTTTCATTTGGTTGTCTTGGGATAGCCGAAGAAATCAATTTTGCCTTATCTAAAGAAAATGAAAATGATTCACGCTTGGGTATGGTGATTCCAATACGTTTTAATGCCTCGTTAAATTCTTGACCAAGAATATCCCTACAAAATTGAATAGTATCGCCACTAATTTCACATTGTCGACAAGCATAATAACCAATACAATTTTTCTGTTGTCTATTTGGTTGCATAAAGAATCTATCTGTCCCACCGCATTTAGGGCATGACGATTTATATTCCCCGCCTTGAGTTCCGGCTACCCACTGAGGATTGATACCCGCTTCTTTTGCCAATTCAAGCAAATCCATAAAAATATCCTTTTAGTTGGTGGATGTAGTGGATATGGTGGATTTGGATAAGCTCACTCGAAAAATTTACACAATTTAAAATTTTTTCGACAAACAAAAACAAACCCACTATATCCACCATATCCACGAGCTCTATTTATTAATTTTTCTTACACGCCACAAAAAAGTACCTTGATTTTTTTCCATTTGTTCAAGGCGAAAACCGTTTTCAATGCGATTTTTAAAGGAAGCGAATTTTTTAGCCAAAATACGTGAGTTTATTTCTTCTTTGCGATCAGGTGCAAGTTCACAAAGCACATCTTTAAGTTCTTTGCTTGTTTCATCCATAGATGTAAGAGCATGACAAGCTAACTCTTTTACTTTAATCGATTGCTCATTAAAAATTTCATACCAGCTAGAGAAGAGGATTTCCAATGTGTTGCGTATTGGATCTGCATCTTCAATTTCCTTACGGCTTTCGCATGGATCAGCTAAGCCAATCCAAATAACTGCAGAACGGACCCAGTTGCTCCATGCCTCAAATCTACCAAATGGAGAAACATCAATTTTAGGTAAACCTGCAACATGATAAGCTCTAAGAATAATAAGAGCGGCTCTTACTAGTGCTGCTCTATGTGTAGGTATATGTAAATAAAGATTTTCTCTAAAGGATCGTTCTTCTGGCCGTTCAACCTGTGGATCAATTTTACATAACAATGTTCGAGTAGAAATATCTCCCATAAACGTTAAATTATTGCCTGTAGCAAGAAAAGTTGCATTTGTTAAGACAGTTCTCGTTTCATTGCCACCAAGAAGGCGATCTTTGTATTCCCGCTGGGTTAATATTGCACATAATGAGGCGCTTCCAAAAGGCCTTTCCACATTGTCATAACAAACAATTGGGTCACCCTCCATTAAAATTGCCATAATGCGTTTTTTCTCCTCTGCTTCACTATCAGCTTGCGCAATGACACTATTTGGTTTACCTGTGGTAATAAGAGCAGCCACATCAGCCAAGAGACTTTTACCGCTAGCCATCTTGGGAGCCGTAAAGCCAAATAATGGAGCCGTTGGTATAGATTTGCGTATTAATGCAGTAAGTATTGCGGTTATCGATACCGATTTACTTACTTCATCTTCAAATGGAAAATCTTTAATCAGATTTAAAAGTAGATCCTTTGCAACTAAGGCATCTTCATATGTTGGATATTCGGGTATTTTTTCAAAATCGCAGTCACCTGGTATAAATAACATGCCAGAATTTTCATCGTATCCAGGATTATCGAGAATGCTTCCATCTTCTCGCAAAGTAGGAGTATTAATAATCCCTACAAGGATCGGCAATTTCCATTCTTGTTTGGCCAGAAGACAACGTGCTATTTTTTCTGGGCAGTCAATTTTTCTTGTATCATCCTTTGTACCAAGTCTTACAAAATTACCCAATTCTGTTAAAAGTAACGTAAGGTGGACCTGATCAATTTCTTTGATAATTGCCGTATCTCTTGCCCGTCGCTTAATAGGAGCTGATTTTTCTTGTGGAATAAAAGATACATTGGCTACGCGTACCAACTTTCCAGCGCGCTGATAAATATTCTTTTCACGATGTCTTATGAGAAGATCTTCAACAGCGTTAACAGCTTCATGCAATTTTGCCGGTTCAATGCAAATAGTAGCTTCAAGCTTTTTTCCATGTAGAAGTAAATTGCGGCCTATTTGCTGAAGTTCGAGTATCTGTGAGGCAATTTCAGGATCATCATCAATAGGGGGTATAACCTCTAAAAACTTTTCGATAGAACATTTATAGCCAAGTTGCTCCATCCTACTTAAAAGAAAATCTTCTTCTTTGATCAAATCTGCACAAGCAAGATCAAATTCTTGCGTAAGGCTTTTTTTATTTTGATCATTGGGCTTGTCTGTGCTAATATTATCCATATTAGTTCTCCAAAATGTATACACCATCGACTGCATCGATGGTTTTTGCTTTTAATTACTTAATCTCACAACTTCTTTAAATTTAGTAATAATCTCCTCTTCTATTTGTGTAGCAATTTTTCGGTTTATTGGATGAAATACATGAAGACCTCCATTAGCTGTCTTCCGAGTTGGGTAAGCTAAGCGATATCCACCACTGGGGCGCGTATAGACACCTATAGACCCAAGATAAAAGCTGTCGTCAAACACAAAGCTCGCAAATGCAACAAGGCCATTAATCGGTTTGATGGGTGTTACTTCTATCTCGCTTATTCTGTTGCTCATGCGAATACCTCTTCGTTGTATTAGTCCTACGATCAATTTGAATTAATAAGGAAAAAAACATTGTAAGTCGGTTAAGCTCATCAGAAGACAGCATTACTTCCGCGTTAGAAGCTAATTGTTTTTTTGTAATGAGGTTTTGGGCAGACTGTGTTTTTTTTTCCATGTACACAGTCTATTAAAAAGAAAGTCGGCACGACTCGTGCCGAGAATTTGATAGTTATTGCTACTTGATTTGTGTAAAAATAATTCTTGGATTACAAAAAATATTGTTATCTTTTTGTTTTTGTTGAATAACTCGCCCCAACTTAAAACGTGCATTAAATGCCTTGTTAATATACTTGATTGTGTGGTCAATTAAACGCATCTGCTTGCCATCGAGTTCATATTCTTTTTCACCTTTAATACAAGTGTATGCATTCTGATAAGAGATAGTTTTTTTATTTAACAATTGACTTGCTAATTTCTCCGCATGGCTATATTTACCAAAAATTAGTCCATCCTTATCATCTCCATCTTCATATAACTTGAAAATTAAATCGCCATTAACTTTTTTCCACCACAACTTTTTAATACTGGATGGCTTGTTAATACCTAAATAAGAAAAATATTGTTTTATCGCTTCCATAGTTCTTGGTACATGTTGCTTGTATTCATCTATATTAAAAAGTTGTCCATAATCTTCTAACTCAAGCAAAACAAGTTTCTCATAAAGCTCTTGCAGTTCTTTAATACTCGGATCCTTTTTTGATCTATCCAAAATAGCTGCCCTATATGCTTCACTATCTATACCTTCATAAAACGTCCTCAGTTTACGAGCGCTATTCCAATCGCTTATTTCTTGTTTTTTTTGTATTTTCCATTGCGCGCTTTCCCATTCATTAACAGATGCTTCAAAGAAAAGTTTTTGTATTTTTCCATCTTCATCAATCACAGCATATTTACCAACAAATACCCGATGAATAGCTTCTTTAGCTAAAAGGGATAAAATTTTACGCAACATACAAAAACGACCAAGGGCAAGCCCAAGACCCAATATCTCAGGATTTTCATATTGTCCTAGGGCATCAGTAATATCGGAATTTACTGATGCTCGCTTCGTTATATATTTTTTTATCTTCACGTATGCTTTATCTAAAACGATTAAAGCGTTATGCTCAAGTTTGCCCAAAAACGATAAATCCTGATCGCCTACAGTTAATATGGACTCAAGAGCGCTGTGTAAATGAGTATTACTAAAAATTGCATTTGTAAATTCATACAATAAATTAAAAAAAATCTTTAAATTAGTTACTGCAACTGTCCGATTGCAAATTGACTGCAACTTTTCCAATAATGGCTGAATTTCAGATGATACCATTTCATTACCTTTTCAAGCTTTTATTAATATTTTGCATGTTTAGTTTTTATATAGTTTAAGAAAAATAATTTTATTGGATAGTAACAAGCCATTATGATTCTTAAATGTCCAAATTTATGCTAAAATATATTGTATATAATGCTATTTATACACAACATTTCGAGTTACGCATGAACGATCCTGTCCTTCCTAAAATTATCGATAATCAAAAGCTGTATAGCTTTGATGAAGCCCAATCAACAAAAAAAGAACTCATTTGGCAAAAGTTAGCAAATACCACTGTTGAGCAGGCGATACAAGAATGGCTTGAGGCCCTGGGGCCATTAACCGCCAAGAACTATGCAAGTGGTATGAATATGTTATCTGCTGCAGGCCTCCTTAACACTCAGACAACGTTACAAGCGTTCGCCATAATCACTCATGATGCTGTTATTGATAAAATTAAAAACCTTCCCAATGCATTAGAAAGCACTAAACAAGCACGAGCGGCATGTTATATATCATTCACGCGCTTCTTAAATCGGCAAACACAAGGTCTTATCAATAAAGTTATGCCAAGCCGCGAAGGAACGACAAAAACTTTTTATCGTATTCGCGAAAAAGTTAATACTGAAGCCTTGACACGTGTTCAATGGACAGCATTTCTGCGAGAGCTCAATAAGATCAATAAGCGTGATTGTTTAATTGCGAAGATTATTTTGCAAGGTGGTAAACGAGTGAGCGAGGTACTGACCCTCAAGATTGGTCAGATAAGCGATCAGGAGAAAGAAATAACCTTTAGGCAATCAAAGACCAGAGGTTGTGAGAAAGAAACGATTATAACGTATCCTAAGTCGCTATTTAATGAACTGAAAAATTATATTGGTAATCGTGAAGGCATAGTGTTTGTTACAAAGAATAATCAGCCTGTAATGCTTAATCAGCTGGCAGTTACTTTTAAAAAGGCAGGTCTTTTAGCGGGCATAAAGAAGGTTACTCCCCATGTATTAAGAGCTTCTGCTGTTACTTATTTTAAGGACCAAGGTTGTTCTGATAGCGATATCATGAAGGTAACAGGCCACGCATCAGCTGAGATGATACATGCGTATGACAAAAGTGAACGTGCTCAAAATGCCAGCAAGAAAATCAACTTGGTGGAATAGTCGAAAAAGTTTGATTTTGGCGGACGAATCGCAATTATTATGTTATTTTCTATATAAGGATTATCAAAATAGTACGGTAGCCACACTGTTTTTATAAATTTTACAATACTGCTCTATAAAAAAATCTAATAATTAAGGACTACATGAAAAAGTTATCACTATGCCTTTTACTTATCTCATACAATATATATGCAGATTCTTGGAATGTAATTCAAGATAGAATTAATAGCGTGATGACAAAGGAATTTTTAAATAACAATCAACAAATGGAAGCTAAATATCAAAACGAGATTCTTAAGATTTTTCTGAACAAAAAATTAATGATGCAAAATGCTCATAAAATAGTACAAGAACTCAAGGTGATAACCCGACAATGGTTAATATTATCTAAAGACAATGCCAATACCACAAAAGCGTTACATAAAAAATTACTTGATGGCGTTCGTACAGGCGTTATAAAAAACTTTGATCAATTCATAAATATCGTTGAGGAATATGAGTTAAAAAAGATTACCCATATGGATAATCTTTTTGAGCAAAACAAAGATATTATTATTTTAAAGGATATAGCCAAAGCATTTTTATGGCCGTTTAGTGCAGAATCTGTAAAACGTTTAGTAAAAAACCTACATAAAATCGAACCTTTTGAAATCAATGAAGATATTTTTGATCATGATGAAAATTGCATAGATTGTGTATCAATGCCTTGTACTTATACAAGAATTTATAAGACATATAATTTATCCCGCTCAGAAGAATTTGAACGCGCAGCAAATTTATTAGAAATATTGCTTAAAGACCCTCTATTCCATGACACAATTGCTTATACAATGTCTAACCAAGAAAATTTTTGGTATAACTCGCCAGAGTATATTGAATTTTTTGAAATATATAAAAAACTAGAGCAAGAATTGAATTTCATATTAGAAGACTTTATGAGAGATATCGAAAAAATAAACGCATAGCCGTATCTATAAAAGTGATAAGGACATAGACTCACGAAATCTATGTCCTTTAAAATAAGTAAATTACGATAATAGAATTTTCATTCTGCGTGTCCAAATAAATCTTTATTTGCGAAATCTATAGCTTCAAGTAATATCTTTTTCATGTCTTCAATATTTTTACATTTTTTCTCAAAGATAGGGTTATCCCAATCATAATCTTTAATAACTACAATTTTAAAAAACCCATTAGGCTCAAATTCTGGATACTAGCCAACATCAATTAAGTGATTATTAGCTTCTAGTTGTAGAATATCTTCTTTATAAAAAAGTTCTTGTTTTTCAAATGACAATGATGGATCAAGATAAAAACCATCAAAAAGAACTTTTACTTTTTTTGATCTTATGTCTTTTAAGAAATCCAATTTAAATTTGTTCATTATGCTCAAATAAATCTTTATTGGTTTCACTTTTAAAGATTTCGAGTTGTTCAATATTGGCACATCGATATCGTTTAAATAGGGCTATCAAATCGGCTAAATCATTACGAGATAGGTTTTTATATATAGTATACATATCTAGTTTTTGCACGCTCTTTATATATTGAGCCTTTGCTAACCATTCCGACATGGATTCTCTGTCATGTTTCGAATTAAACTTCTGGGGAGAGATTTTAATATATACTTCTTCTTTGGATATGACACCTACCGTGATATCGCCAGGCTTTATTTCAACAATATATCCCTCTGATAAATTGAAGATAAATTTTTCAAAGGTAACGCGCCTTACAATGTCAAAATATTTAATAATTAAATCTAAATTAGCTTGAATGGCAGGCAGTCTACCATCACTCCAGTCAACATAAACAGTTTTATCAATAGGCTTTCCAAGTAGTTCTTCAAGAGAACTGATGATTCTCTCAGGGTCATACTCAAGATATATTTTCTTTTCTATTCTATCCCAATCTATTTTACCCCAATAAGTAATCGGATATGAATTTTCAAATAATTGAGATAGCTTATCCGATTCTTGCGTGGGCAATAGAGTTGCACCGAGTGCTTCTATGCATTCTTTAAATAACGGGCGACTTTCTAAGAATTTTGATGTCATAATTCGTCACTTTTTTGACGTGAAAGTTATTCGAAACTGCTAAGATAAAACTATTAATGATTATTTAAAGAATTTGCTTTTTCTTTATCAATTTTCGATTTTGTACTTTCATAAGATCCTACCATTTTTCTAATTAAAGAATGAACTTCACGTAAATAAAAATCCATATTTTCATAAGCTTGATGTAATCGATATAATAACTCTTTTATTTTAGCCTCATCGCTACATAATTTTAATTCTTCTAAAATAACTTTTAGATTATTCTCAACTTCATGATATTTATCAATACTTTTTTGAGCTTTTTTAAATTTAGATTGACTAATAATGCGTCCATCAACGGAATTGTTGTATTTTTGGATTGTCGTAAATATCTTTAATAAGAAATCATTCATATAAATCTACTATCATTTAATTAATATGTTTATTTTTTTTAAATTTATTTTGATCCAGCATTTTAGCTATTAATTCACCAATTTGATCAAATTGCCACTCAATCATTCCGACTTCTAAGTGTAAATATACAAATTCATCACCTATCTTAGTAGTATTTTTAATTTTATTTGAATTTAATTTAATTAATATATCATCCAATTTTTTTAATGTTTGAACGCAGTCCCTCAAATTATCTTCTTCCTCGTCCAAATCATCATTAGAAAGTTTTTTTACATTATTGGAAGAATTCAATTTTTTTAAAATCTCAAAAGTTAAATTTAAATTATCAATCATAATTTAAGTCTCCGATTGATAATCATTTTTACAGTTACTTGATAATTTCCAAATTAATTTATCTACAGCATGAAACCTGCTTAAGAGATCGTAATAAATTCTATTGAGCCTAATAAGTAGTATTTTTTGTTCTTCAGGTGTGCATAATTTTAATTTATTGCAAATTTTATTTAATTCTTTCTCAATTTTCACTACTTTATCAATCTTCCTTTCCGTTTGTTTGAATTGCAAATCAGAAACAACTTTATTTTTTGATATATTATTAATTTTTTTTAAAACATTTATAATTTCTTTTAAACTTGCCATCTAAGTTCCTAATAGTTATTTTAATTTTTTCTTACTATAAACCTTACGCAATTCTTTACTATATAATTTTAATTTTCCTTCAGTTTTAGAAAGTGATTCCACGATCAACTCATTTGTTTTATGAAACTGAAAAACGATGTCAAAAAATATTAAATGTAAATCCAATAATCCATCCCTGATTTCGCCTATTCCTTCTGATGGATTTTTATAAGAAGAAATTAACGAATCCAAAATGCTACGTAATTCTTGTAACGATTTCATATGGTCTCGAAGATCACTTTCCTCATATAATTCTTTTTTGTTAAAATTTTTTTTCGATGAATTTGAATTTAATACTTGCAATATTTCTAGTGTTATTTTTATATTATCGATTATATTTTTTGTCATTATAATTTCCTACCCTTTATTTGCCCTGTTTTTAATCCATTTAAGGTTCCATCCATATTTAAGACACACTTGGCAGTTCCACTTTTATCAAATACCTCAATATGATTTCTATGAAGCATATCTAGATAAAATTGATCTCCCTTGTTTAAATATTGATTATTTGGTTTTCCATTAACTTTATATATTTGAGCTCCTTGATAAATATATCCTGTGGGAATACTTTCTTTTTTAAGTTCTCGACCGATATCAGAGTTGAAAAAATCCTTCATAGTAAACTTTTGATTTGGATCAACACGCGACTGAGAGATATTTTTTGTTTCTGATTCACCAAGTTTTGATCGGGACGAACCGCCTGTTTTATTAGGGTTTGATCTGCTTAAATGATATTTTTTAAGTTCTTTAAATCCATTAACCGCTTGAAGAAGTTTAGCTCCATCAACAGTAGCAGTTGCAAGTGCACGTCCAGCTCCATAAGGATTATTATCTACTACCGCATAACCAATAGCTATAGCATCTTCTATAAAATCTTTACCGTGCGTTATTATTGCATGACCATTAAGACTCATGCCTATTGCAGTTGCAACTGGTGATGCAATAACCGACGCTGCTACATTAACAACACAGCTTACAGCAACAGCAGTAGGTAGGCCTTTTAGTGTATCAATGCCTTGGTGACCGATTTCTTCACTAAAGCCACGAACAACTTCTTGAAGGGCGCTGAGGAATAATTCTATTTCTCGTTGCGCTTCTTTATTACCTTGTGAATAATGATTCTGTAACACTTGTGCAAGTTTTATCGATTCAGCATCAAGACCATCCAACACAGCCCCGTGACCAAGTTGTACATACATGTTAATGGCACTAAATCTTTTCTGACACTCTTGTTCTACCCCTTTGCTAAATTCATGAGATTGAAAATGTTGCTTTATTTCACTGGATTCTTGGTGAAGTACATACTTATTAGGAAACATTTCAGCAAGCTTCTGTTGCGCTGCTTGCAACATTTCTTGCCTAACATCTTTATTATATGCAGGAACTTGTACAGATGTTGCGGAAGAAGACGAAATATTATTATTAGATATATTTACAATCTCACGTTCAGCATTTCTATCGCGCATTTCATAAATTTCACGTCCTCTTTCTTGCCCGATCCAACTATCAACCTTATCTTGTAGCTGCTTGCCTGATGCAATAAGATTTTTAGCGGCACCTGCGCCAAGCGTGGTTGCTATTAGGGCGTATGACATATATTTGCCCGTTGTAGCCTGATCTATTTTTATATCTTGGAGTGTTAGCTTTGCGCACTCTTCATAAAATGTTAATCGCTGTACTGCTTGCGCGTAAATAAGCCCAGTTTCTAAATACTGTTTATGAATATTTTCTAGTTTATAATCATTTACCAGATCATCTGCTAAATTTTCACCTTTTTTTTTCTGTTGCAATATTTGAGCTTCATTATGAAGCGCCATTAATTTATTTTCGATTGCTGGTAAAACATCAAACTTTTGAAATTCTCGAGCTAGCAGTAAATTATTAAAAATGGCGATTTTATCATTCGATGCCAGTTGAAGTAAAAAATTTTCTTTAAAAGCATTTATTTGATAAAGAGAGGGCTTTATTTCTATTTTTTTATCTCGCAGTACAAGAATCTCTTTATGAATATTTTCAATTTCATTGATTATAAAGTGTTCATGCGCCTTGCTTCCTAATAAATTTTTTACATTATCGACTAATGAAGGATCACGAAAAGAAGGAGAAAAATAAAAGTAATGCGATAAATTTGGTTTTTTCAAAGTATTAAAATATTCGGGAATGTCACGTATTTCTGGAGATGCACCTGATCTTATTAAATGCCCAGTAGCACTAAGCGTCCCTTCAATAAGCTCTAATCTCTGGCCAAATAATTTTATTTGATATGGTGCATTTTTTTGAGCCTTTTCTTTATATTTATCAAATTTATCATTAAGCGATACTAATTCATCAGTATGTGCATGTAGTGCATGTCCGCGGGTACCCTCAATAGCTCTAGGGAAATCCGGAGCAAACCTTTCAACTTCAGCATCTTGAATTAGGCCAATATCTGAATAAGTAGCGTTCTGCACATGATCAAGGAATTGCACATCAGAATTATCTATTGGCAATGCTTGGCATATTTTATCTGCTTTACCAATATCGTCCGCTACCTTACATAATATTGCCTGATGTTCTTGCAATTCATCTTGTACAGCAGGTTTGGTTTCTTTATTTTGTTCAGCAATAGTGTCCTGATTTTTAAAAAAATATCCATAAACTATTTCTGTTGTTTCTGTAACTATCTTTTTACATGTCTCTATTGTTGGTTGAATTATAGAAAACAAGGAAGGCTGGCTAACAATTACCGCTCTTGCAGGCGCAGGATTTTGTGCATTAGCCAAGATTTCATAAACACCATGGGCTGCAATAGGACGACCACCCTTTGACCATACAGCCATATCAATTTTTCCAACCAATGGAATTACTGGCTTAATAGCAACATGATCAGATGTTTGTTTTACATCAGGATTTATCGCTTGCGCTTTTTTGGCTTGTTCCTTAGCGTCGTTTTCTGCCTTTATTTTAGCCTCGGCTTCCTTCTTCGCTATCTCTTGTAATACCCGTGCCTTTGCAGCTTTAGCTGCTTCAGCCGCAGAACTATAAGTTTCTACCTGATTTTTTACTTCAGCTGATGAAGCAGTTGGCTTTACATCAGGACTGACGGCCTGCTTCTTTTCAACTTGTTTCTTAGCCTCAGCTTCTGCTTTCTTCTTTGCTTCAGCCTCTGCCTTGGCTACTTCTTGCAAAACTTTTAATCTGGCAACTCTTGCAACTTCTAAAGCAGCGGCATTTGATTCCGCTTCACTTTTTGTTTTTGCCTTCATTCTTGCCAAAATCTCAGAGTTATTATTCATCGCAGATGTATTTAAAACAACTACAACGGCCAATAATAACAATTTTATGTTTAAGTATTTCATGGATGCCTATAAAAAAAATAAATAATCAAATGCCGTCAGAATAAGATTGAAACCATCTTGTGGAAAATAAGCCCTTTTTACCCGTTGCATCTATTGCTTGGCGTATATACGCACAAATATGCTTAGGATTGTCTGGGTTTTTCTTATTATCAGAAAACCGTTTTAGTAATGCAGTTGCGACAATATATTCAATATCTCTATTAGAAAAGCCACGAGATTTAGTTTCAGACAAGGATTCATCAGTCTCAAAACGATTTCTTACCTTGGTCACATAAGCTAACCTATGGGCCAATTTTTCATCAATTTCTACGCCATTATCTGCGAAAACTTTTTTAAATAATTGAGCTCGTTGCGCAACAGTCAAATCTTTAATTTCGCAAACAGACCCAGCAAATCTGTCTTTTATAGCTGGGTCAAGAGCCTTCATATCATTTGTTGCTGCTATTACAAAGATATTTTTGTTATCTTGTAAATCTTGCAATTCTGTTAATAACGTTATTAAAACAGCTCTATGCTCATTGTGCATATTGTCAGTTCTTTTAATAGCAATGGCATCAATTTCATCTATAAAAATAAGAACGGGTCTATCAAGTTTTTTTGCAGCTTCAAATGCCCTACGAATTCTTCGTGAAGACTCGCCAATATATTTATCCGCAAAAAAAGACGCCGAAAATGAAAGATATGGCAATTGCAATGCATGCGCCAATATCTTAAACAGATGCGATTTCCCCGTACCTGGCTTTCCATGCAATAATAGTCGATTATAAATCTTAATATTATTCTGCAAGCACTCATCATGGTTACTAAAATAAAAGATAAGATCTTCTACTTGTTTAGGAATATCACCAATATACCGCTTAGAGATTCTTTCTTGTATAGGCAATTCCCTATCTTCATCAGAAAGCGCACCTGGTTCTTTGGGAACAAAAAATTGAGCATCTTTATTATCAGTGTCATTTTCTATTGATTCGCCAGATGCAAGAAGAATGGCATCAACCAACTTACGCTTTTCTTCGAGTATACGTGCATCACGTATACTCGTTTCATAAGCGCTTAAAATCTCAAATATTTTATCATCTGGAATTTTTGATAAAATATGATCTAGTCGATCAAGTTGCTTATCAATGTTATTACTTTTTTCTTCAGCATAAATGGACAAAACCATCAGAGATATTAAAAAGCTATTAATAAATTTACACATGATGGTACATTTCATTTTATAAAAAATAATTTTATCTAAATACCTTCACAATATTTTGTATTTTGCTTATCGGCAAAATTACCTGGTTTTCCAGATTCATCTATTGTTTTTCTTACATAAGCACAAAGATGCTGATTGCATTTATTATTTTGCTTACAATCTATATGTTTCTTGAATAATGAAGTAGTAACAATGTGTTCAATCTCACGGTTCGAAAATACATAGAGATAACTATAACTATTTTTCGTTCGCTTGTTTGCATTCGCAGCACCCGTAAAATCAATGATTCCATTTTTCACCTCTGGTTGAGGATCAACTATAGCGCCTTCATCTAATTTTATTTTTGTGCCTGTTACGTCTGCTAATCGATGTGCAAATTGATCATCAATAATTGCCCCATGATCTTTAAAGGCTTTTTTAATTAATTTTTCTCTATAGGCAATTGTAAGTGGCTTCATCTCAATTATAGAACCAGGAAATCTACTGGTAACTGCAGAATCAAGTGCTTTAATATCGTTAGTGGCAGCAAAAATAAATATATTTTTATTTTTTTGAAGCTTTTGTAATTCAGTCATTAATGTTATTAATGTTGCTCTTTGCTCATCATGAGTACTATCTTTTCTTTTAGTAGCAATACCATCTACTTCATCAATAAAAATGAATACTGGCTTATTAAGTTTCTGAGCGGTGTCAAAAGCTTTTCGAATTTTACGAGAAGATTCACCTATATATTTATCTCTAAAAATTGGTGCATTAAATAAAAATGATGTTACTTGTAATTCGCGCGCAAGCACTTCAACGAGGTACGATTTGCCAACCCCCGGCGCTCCATACATTAATAATCTGTTGTCGATACTTATATTGTTTTTAACACAATCATCATGATTACTAAAATAATCAATAACATCATTAACTTGAGGTGGAATATCCCCCATAAATTTATTAGAGATTCTTTCTTTAGCCGTTAATTTTTTCTCGTCTTCAGTAAGCGGCTCTGGCTCTATTGGTTCAAAAAGATGACCTTCTTTATCATTGCTATCTTTTGATGGAACTTGAGTACCATTATCTGGTGATGGATCTTCAGTGCCCACAAGAATTTCAATTATTCTTCGCTTTTCCGCAAGCATACGTTCTTCATGCTTATACCGATCATAAGCACCAACTATTTCTGCCAACTGCTGTGGGGTAACCGAATTTAACACCCTCTCTGCCACTTCAGCGCGTTTTTTAAAAATATCATCTTTTTTATCTTCAGCAAAAATAGAATTGCTTTTTTGCAAAGCATAACCAACGCTTACACCTGCTGAGCCGCCAATCAGAAAAGTTGACTTCATCGACTTCTTGGAAAATCTTCCGAACATGGCGTTAGAATTTAGAGGTAGTAATAACAGACTTAATGCATACCAATAATTATTAATTTTAAACATAGTTTACCCTTCGCGCTTTTTGCGCATAGTAATATTTATACGATTTTTATAAGATTGCTTTTTTGGTTGTTATGTAACTTGAATCTCAGATAGAGATATGGTGAATAAGAAAGAAATAATATTAAGAATATTTCATGTGATGTACTTTCATAGTTGCAATTTTGCACCGATTTTTTTTAATAACAATACCCTCATTTTTAAAAAAATC
Organism: Candidatus Babeliaceae bacterium; assembly: GCA_041660765.1. Lineage (NCBI taxonomy): Bacteria > Candidatus Babeliae > Candidatus Babeliales > Candidatus Babeliaceae > Candidatus Babeliaceae bacterium. Next base: position 850,277 of record JBAZVR010000001.1, read on the forward strand.
AAATAATTAGATATCTTTTTTTACAACAAGTTCTGATTGAAACATTAATCAATATTTCTGGATAATGCGTATTAATCGATTAAATCAACATATTGTTTGCACAAATTTTATGAAGACTTATAATAGTGAGCGTGTGTATTCATTATCACACAACATTCATAACATAGTTGTTATGGACTGATTTTTTTCCCCCATGAATTAATTTTCGTGGGGGTTATTTTATAAAATACATCAACATGATAAGCGTACTTTAAAAAAAGACATACAATATACGCTTAACAGTCATTGCAGATTGCATGATGAAAAGAGTGCGAACCAGAATCCCATATGAAGCAATATTGGAACGATTAAAAACTCGTATGAGGTTGAAATGGAGAAAAGAATTGGATGCATAGATAAAGTATCAATATGCATCCAATGTTATTTTAATTAGTTATGGATTGAAGATGCTCATCTATGGCACTATAATCACATTCTATTATTTCTTCCTTGGTAAAAAAGTCTTCGGAAGGATGATGACCCATTTCTGGAATAAGGGTATCACGTAATACAAAATATTCTCTTATGTGTTCATCTGAATACATTGCATTTTTATGTTTTAATTTTAAATATTTAGCTTTTTTTATAAATTCATTACGTGTTGTAGCTGATAGAGAAGGATCATTAGAAAGTTTTTCTACTTTATAATCGAATAAATCCTCTTCGTCCTTCATTCTGTCAAAAGATGCTCCGGGATTATTTACATCTGGTATAAAATGCGGCGTAAGTATAATAGATGAACCATTCATACTTATTTTAAAAATCGTGTGCCTTTCTTTAATGTTAAGTAATTCTAAAATCGACTTATCAAAAACAAGAGCGTGACTATCACCGTGTTTAACAAGTTTTTTTAACATACTGTCTCCTTCAAAAATTATTATTTATTCATTAACGACAGAAAGTTTACTGCAGCTACGCTATAAAAATCAAGCCCAATTTCAGATAATCTTGGAATAAAATTATAATTATTTAATATGGCTAAAGTGTTGATTTACTGATAATTGTATATTAGAAGCAGAGAGAATTGTTTGAATATTTTGCAAGCTGAAGCTAAACTCTAATTGACGGTTCCTGAACGTATCTACGAGGGGACGCCAGTCTTCGTTGCTTAGTAACTTCGTTAGACTGGCGCCAGCAAAAGAAAAGAAAATATGATTTTGCACGTTATCACTTTGCTCATTTTTTCCATAACAATACTCCCTACAGAATCTGTGGCCATGCAAGAGGCCTATCCCATTGAGGCGAAAATACGATTCTGTCCCATGTTTGGCCGCCAGATCTCTTTTTTTAAAGAAGATAATAATAAAAATTTGGCACAGTTAACGTTTAAATTTTATGATGGGGGCACGGGTGGTTCAATAGAATACAATGGCCCTCTTGATATCAAGAATGCTCAACATACTTTTAAAGACGATTATACAACAATCAAGGTCTCTCAGATTAAAAATGTTAAAGAGTATGATTCATACGCTTCAGCGTTTTTTGTACGCGGCATGGCATTCTTCTTTCCGCGGATCCCTACCTATCTGAAACAAGAAATAATTTATCAGGATAATGGATCCATCACCAAAAAAGTTTCTTTTCAACATAGAGGCGTACAGCTCACTCAGGCTATGATAGCTGCAGGCGGCTTATACCTTGCTTATTCTTGTTTCATAAAAAATTAAGATTTTTGGAGTGACATCATGACTATTCTAATACTGCTCTTACTATTCTGCACATTCTTAATAACCACACTTCTCGGCGAGTTTTTTTTAACTAAAGAAAAGAACAAGAACGAACACATACAAAAATTATACAGCGATGCTCAAGAAAAATGCGTGATTAAGCTTGTTTCGGTAGGTCCAGACAAAATTAAGATTATTAAAGCTTTAAGAGAATGCACTGATTGGGACATAACAATAACCAAAAATAAAGTTGAAGCACCACTGCCTGCCGTTCTTATAGTTGATATGCCGATAGCGCTAGCAGAAGAATTAAGAACCAAGCTAGAAAAACTAGCTACTATTATTGAGATTCATAAGTATTAAATTTTTTAGTCTTTTATAAAATCCCTCTCTCTTCTCTTGAAAAATTACTATTAAGATTAATATATAAATAATGCGAGAGGAAAAGCAAGAGTATTTCGTATATAATATTGCATTTAAAACAATGATGCGATATATTTGTTATTATTTATTTTTTTAATTCACAATATATTTATGGGTATGTACATGAGAAAATTAATAGTTTTTATTTTTTTAGCTTTTATGAGTATGGCTTCTAATGCGACAACCGTAGCAGAAAACACTGGATTTTATGGTGTTTATATTAAAAGCATGCCTTTTTGGACATTTTGGAATTATAACAAAGCACTGTTAATCATAGCCGAAAGTGCTCAAGTAAGTACTGGAGCTGCAGGTTATATGATAAATGAGCGCATGCCAATTTTGTGGACATGGGATTATGAAAAAGCCCAACAATTAAAGAATGAATTATTACAGTTTAATTGTGATTCAGAAATTAGAGAAATAACGTTTGCTTGTACAGATAAAGGAATAGAAGCTCAATTGGAATTGGCAAAATTTGCTAATAAATTTAATGACATTGCAGATTCAACTACGAGCCTATCTGATGCACGACAAGCAATGATTGAGTTGCTAGAAAAAGAAATAAAAGATTCAAAAGATTAAACTAAACGCATATGGATCAATTTCAATCATCAGACGTAAACCACATTATGCTCGCCCTTATGGAGCTTCATAAAGAATTTGGTGTTGTTGTCAGCAAAGACCGCAAGGGGCATAAAGGCACCTACGCGTCACTCCCATGCATTCTGGAGTCAATTCATAAAATGTGCTCCAAGCACGGTCTTATTTTAACGCAAGCATCACGCATTATTGATGGAAAAATTGCGCTGGAAAGTATCTTAAGGCATCCAAAAAGCGGCCAATGGATCTCATGCCAGTCACTTCTTACCCCAAACACTGAAGTGCAAAGTTGCGATCAGGCATGGGGAGGCTCAAGCACCTATCATCGACGCTATGATGCCATGATGCTTTTGGGTATATTCTCAGAAGATGATCCTACCGATCATGACGGAAATATCGAAAATAACAAAGACCAGAAAAATAGCTCTCTTATAAATGAAAAACAGTATGCATTATTACTGGCAAAAATACAGGGAAATAAAGAACTGGAAAGAAAAATTCTCGCTACGCTCAAGCTCAACAAACTCTCCGACATCCCTTGGAAAGAATTTAATAAAGTTTTGCAATACGTAGAAAACGCCAAAACAATTTAATTTTAAGAAAAATTATTCTAAAAAAATCTGTTTACATCTGTGATCCATGTGATACCCTTGCTTTTCTTAGCAAATATACAAACATCGGGGAATCTGCATGAACAGACTATACATCATTCTTATGCTGCTGCTTTCATCGAATGCATCGGCATTCTTTAACAATCGCGAAAAAGAATTACAACAACTTAAAGAGCAACTGCACGCAGTTGCAAAAAAAATAAGCGATATAAACGAACAAATTAGGCAAAAAGAAGAATTAATTTTTCAGCTTAAGGAGCGAGTAAAGCAAAGATCTCGAGTTTATTATGCAGAACTGAGAATGCAGTTGCGTGAAACAAATAATGATGAAAAGGTTATTGATCAAATAATTGCAGAAAATATAGCCAATAAGAGAAAAAATATTGAGCAGATACAATCTGGTAATTTTAAAAAAATGTTCGAAAAACATACAACAGAATTCTCAAAAGATATGTGTCCAATGTATATTTTGATGCCTAATTTTGCCGTTGAATGCATGTTATTATACTTGCTTTTTGATCAATTAGCACAACACATATTCGAGTTAGAAAAACTAGATGAAAAAATTGAAGAATTTAGTAAACCAAGTGGCGGTCAAAAATGAAACTATATTTTTTAACCTTCTTAATCATGTTTTCATGTTGCGCCAACGAAGAAAAAAAACCAGAAACAAATCAAAACAATTTCAAAACAAGTAAGAGCCTTATAGGCTTTGGTCTATTTACATTAGCCTCATTCGCTTTAGCAAGTCATCCAGTAGCAGCTATCGGCGCGGCAACAACGGTAATAGATTTAGCAAAACTTTATTATAATACGCATACCGGAACACAAATATTACAGCATGCTGCTTGCGCAAGTACTCTTACTGCAAATGCTGTGGCTTTAAAAAATATGCATGATCAACAAAAAATAAATACTGTACAACTCGCAGAAGAACAAGATAAAAAAGACTTTCAACGCTACCAAATAGATCGTCAGAAGAAAACGATAGAACATCAAGAAAATCTACAAGCATGTTTGATCAAAAATAGAGATAAACCCAAAGGTGACTTAGGGTTCCCCGATTGCTGCAAAGATCACGTGCAATTTTACGGAAGTATTGCAGGGCTCCATGCATTGAATAAGATGCAAAAAGATTTTGAAAAATTAATTAAAAAACCTTAAAGTATATCGTGATGTTGTAAAAAATTAATATAATTAATAAACAAAGAGAGAACTAATGAAAAAATTATTGTATTTTGCATGCTTAATGCCTTATTTTGCATGTGCTATGTCTCTTAAAGATGCTTGTTTGCGGGATGATGTTCTTAGAGTACAAGCTCTATTAAAAAGCGATAAAAATATATTACATAGCAAAAACGATAAAGATGGTTTTTCACCCATTCATTATGCCGCGGGCGAGTGCTCCTTAAAAGTTTTACGACTATTGCTTGATATACAACCTGATGTAATAAATGAACCCGATATTCGCGGCAACATCCCCTTTATACATCTCTTTTTGGGAATATTTAGTTGGAGGGAACGCGTTGCAAATCAAAAAAAATTAGATCACTATATGAAATTTGCTGTAGAAATGCGCATTGTGCAAAAACTAGGGCCAACTGTTAAAGAACAAGAACAGATAAACATGCAACAATTTGAAAACTATAAAAAAGCAATAGATTTATTTATCTCAAAAAAAGCAAATTTAACTATAGCCAACAGTTATGGGAAAAAGTGGATCGATATCCCGGGCTTAGATCCAGAATTATCAGCCTATGCTCACCGACAAATACAATTATTAGAAAGTGCACATGATAAAATTTCTTTGCAATAAACTCGGCCGAGATAAAGGACTAGAAAGCTTTAAAGCGGAAGGCATTACACCAAAATATAAACTACTCAGCGGAAATGAATTGCGTGAAGCCTTAAAGCATAAGCTCATCGAAGAATCTTATGAAATACGCGATGCTGATGACTGCCAAGAAGTTATTGCCGAATTAGCAGACGTGCTAGAAGTAGTTGATGGGCTGTGCAAAGCATATGGCATTTCGGCCAAAGACATTGAAAAAGTAAAAGAAAAAAAGTATCAAGAGCGCGGGGGCTTTGCAACAGGACTCTATATTGAAACGCTAGAAATGGAAAACGACAATCCTAAAGTACAACACTTTCGCGCATCCCCCGATAAATACCCAGAAGTCTAAGGCTAGAGTTTTTGACAAAGCGTTTAAATGAAAAAGGTTTTAATCATTTTGCTCAAACAACTGATATTGTAAAAAAACTAGCCGATCAAGAATTTGAAGCTATTGGCATTGCTATGATAATCGCGACATCATTACTTGATTACAAGCAAGTAACAAATTATCTGATTTCATGGCGTATATGACGATCTCCAAAGGACGTCCATGTTGCATGATCTTTATCTGGATTAAGCACAACTTCAAAATCAGGAACGAATTTTTCATAGCGCATTATCCCTCTTGATTCAGAATAAGATGAAACTATAGGTTCTACTTTCGCTGCTTTACCCAGAGCTGAAATATGGCTGAGATAGCCATCTCGAGGCTTCATAATCCATTTTCCGTCACTGCCCCGCGCCCATTCGCCTGGAACTACTACAACCAAATACTTGCTCAAAAAACAATCAACATTACTATCAAATAACATTGCCGCTTTTTTGAGCCCTAATACTTGATTCATGCTATCGATTGGAGGATAGTGGCTCATCATAACATCCCACATTCCAGATTTACGTTTCGCGATCAGAGCCAATGCTGTACAACCACACAAACCAAAGGTAAAAATCGATTTTATCTCTTTTTCTCTCGGCATTAAACCAATTTGTTTTTGATCCCACATATGAACTATTGTTCCTGGGTATGTCAATGGCCCATCTTGGCGCGTTTGCTTAATTTCCATTGGCTCAATGCTACGAAATTTCGCTGGGCGATAAGGTACTATTGCTAATGATATTTCTGGAGTATAACCCAGTTTTCCTGCGGGAGACTTAATATGCCATTCTTTGCCTATTTTCACACATGTATCTGTTTCCTTTAAATCAGTATCAAAGCATATTTGAGGAAGCATTTTCATCTGATTCTTTTTAGCAATAGACATTATTTCTGCATTTTTTACGTCTACAGCAGAATAGCCTTTTGTTTTTTCATGAAACTTTGCCGCCTTATCTATTTTTTGCATTATAGATGGGAGTTTTTTATCCATGCAGTACGTCAAACAAAAGCCTGTCAAAATCGCACATAATAGTAATTTTTTCACAATTTCCCCAAAATTTTATAAAAAAGTAAATATCGCCAGATTAAATAAAGATTAATATAAAATTGCTTAATGGTCAAAAATCACAAAGCTAGATCTAGCGCGATATTTACTATAAAATATATTGTTTTTATAAATATTTCTATTATAATTATTATTGCATTGTTTGCATTATTTATATTATACTTTTAATTATAGATTAATAAATAATTATAAAAACAATATATAAAGGCAGTAGATCATGAAAATAAGTATATTAAGCAAGATTATTCTCATAGTTTCTCTGGCAAGTGCTCATGTAAGCCATTCTATGAATATGACTCAGTCCATCAGCAGGCTGAGTGATCCACTTATAGAAAGCGCCGTAAGCTTTGCCACTACAGGGGCACAAAATTTAACCAATCTAGCCCTTACCAATAGCCCTGCTGCGGTTAATTTTGGTATTTACCAGATTATTAATAAATTTAATAAACCAGCTATCATAATTTTTGGAACCGAAGCGGCAGTATTATTAACCCTCAGTTGCAGCCAAGGTGACCCATTAGCTTGCTTATCGTCTTTAATGACGCTAGATACTTTACATGCGGCAACTCAGATTGCAGTAGAAAATGTAGGGACCGGTGCTACCTATGCATTAGGGGAAGAATTTGCTCGAAAAATAATTACGTTAGGCCATGGCACAGCATCACGACATCTTGTACACACAAGCCTCAGCACACTTGCTGGCGCAGGTATGGGTTTTTATGCCTGGAGCATGGACCCATCACTCGGTCAATCAATGCTCTTATCAGCATGTTCTGCCATCGTTCTTACATCACTTACTGCAGCAAGCACGCAACCCGCCCTTAAAAATATACAAGATAAACTTATGGGCTCACTGAACAAAGTGTCGACAGGCCTAGGAAAGGTTATTGGCGTAGCAACTATTGCCGCTGGCACGGCAGCCCTTGCATATCAACAAAATTCTTCACAAGAAATATTAAATGCTGTTATTAACGCAACTAATCATGTAGTTAGCCCAGGAGCTTTGGCCTCCGCTCAAGGCATGATCCGTTCAAATTACAGCTGGATTACAGGCTATCGCTGGACCCAAAACATGTTCAAAAAATGGTCGTATTAAATTTGTAGATTTCCCTAGGAGATTTCAATTAATTTGGGATTATGATGTAAAATCATAACCTAGGGAACCCTATGAACATTACCAAAATAAGCTATTTTGCAGTTATAATAGTATCTTTTATCCATACGCAGGTTGCGACTTCGCAGAAAGTTTTAATCGTTACTCATGTTTTTAATCGTCCTGATTTTATAAAACTTCATAAAAAAACCTTTGATGCTTTTTTGGAAGATGATTATGAATATGTTGTCTTTAATGATGCTTCTAATAAAGCCATGGAAAAACTCATAGAAAAAACATGCAATAAGCTTGGGGTAAAATGCATACGAGTACCACAAAAAATACATAATACTGATCGCAATCCCAGCGTTCTATACGCAGATAGCCTTCAATATGCTTTAGATAAGCTCATTAAAAATTATCACGGCATCGTTGCCATGGTAGAGGCCGACATGTTTTTAATACGCCCCTTAAGTATTACTCATTATCTACAAGAATACGATCTCATAGGATGCCATCAATCGCGTGATGGAAACAGTGGTCAAATAACCTATATTTTGCCGGCACTAGTATTTTTGAACATGAAGACAGCACCCAATAAACACCTGATAGACTTTAGATGTGGCCAGATTGATGGAACTCAAACTGATACGGGCGGCAATATGCATCATTATTTCAAAAATAGCCCTACCCTGAGGTACAAGCTTTTTGATGCCATATCTGAATCACGCGTCCCGCGAGATTATAGGGCATTACAGTCACTCGGATTTAATGATCTGTGCGCCGATTTTTTTCTTAATTTGCTGCCAAAAGGCAAATATATGTTTGAATTTCACGCGGACAATCACTTTTTACATTATATGTCCGGCACAAATTGGCGTGGCGACAAAAAGACATATCTACGAGAAAAAAACACTATTTTGCATGATTTTATTAAAAAATCTATAAAGTACTACAGAAAATAAAAAATAAAATAATCTATTTTTTACTAAAATACCCCTTATTTGCACCAAATACTATTAGAAAAATAGAAATTATGGCAAACTTATAGATATATAGCACCGTTACTAGGAAAAATAAAAAATGGCTCATTATAAATCAAATAGACCAAATAGTACCAATAGAAGATATGGCGGCGGCAGCGGCAGAAGCCAGTCGGCCAGAGCAGTCAAAAAATTCGATCCCTCTCTTTTTATAAAAAAAGTAGAAGAAAAAGTAATCTCTGAAACATATGTACCAAAAAACACTTTTTCAGATTTTGCCATAGAGCCGCGACTTAAAGAAAATATTATTAATAAAGGTTATACCCTACCCACTCCTATACAAGATCAGGCAATACCCTTTCTCTTAGAAGGCAGGGATATTATCGCTACAGCCAATACGGGCACGGGTAAAACTGCGGCATTTTTGATTCCCCTCATCAACAATGTGTTAACCGACAGGACAAGTCGCGTATTAATTATTGCCCCTACCAGAGAGTTGGCCGGGCAAATTGAAAGCGAATTTAAGGCATTTAGCAATAAAATGGGTCTCACTTCAGTATTATGTATTGGCGGAACAAGTGTTTATAACCAAACTAAAGACTTTAGAAGAAATCCTGAATTTGTTATAGGTACGCCGGGCAGATTAATGGATTTGGAGCAAAATCAGGTTATAAATTTTGGCCAATACACATCGATTGTTTTAGATGAAGTTGATAGAATGCTCGATATGGGATTTATCAATGATATAAGATATATTATTGACCGCTTACCTCGCAAGCGTCATTCGTTATTTTTCTCTGCAACGATACCAGCAAATATCAATAATGTCATGGATACATTTTTACATAATCCTGTATCAATAAGTGTAAAAACTCGTCAATCAGCTGAAAACGTCAATCAAGATATTATAAAAATTGGTTCAAAAAACAAAATTGATGTATTGCATGATGTACTCATTGCACCAGGTTGCACAAAAAGCATCATATTTGTTAGAACCAAGCGAGCTGCAGATAGATTAGCAAAAGCATTAGCAGAGCGTGGATTTGATGTTGCCTCTATTCACGGTGACAAAACACAAGCTCAACGCAATAAAGCGCTCTCGTTATTTAAAAATAATAAAGTGAAAATTTTGTTAGCTACCGACGTTGTTGCACGAGGCATTGATATTGACGACATATCCCATGTTATCAATTATGACCTACCTCAAACACATGAAGATTACATTCATAGAATTGGCCGAACCGGCCGTGCTGGCAAAATTGGCCAAGCGATAACATTTATCGATTAATTAAAAGGCGCCAGTTTGCTAAAAACAAACTGGCGCCTTTTATTATTTTTTAGACTTAATTTAAATTGTCAGTGCAAAATCAATAGAAAAATCGGGATAAATTTTTTTAATCATACTTATAATTTTCAAGCTCGGATTACACCTTCTCGCTTCCAGTCGTTGATAACTATACAATTTTTCAAAACCCATTTTTTTTGCAGCTTGTTTTTGCGTCCATCCGTATTTAATGCGCCAATATCTCACAAGAAAAGAAAAGGCCACCTGCGGATCTAAAGATACTTCTATAATAGTTCTAGAATTTTTTATATTTTTGTCAGGCATAGCAGCTAAATCTTTAGAATTTGATCGTTCTTCAACGTACAGATTTAAAGCTTCTTGCATATTTAATTGCAATTCTTCTTTTGTATCCGCTTGCGTAAAACATCCCTCCAGCTCAATACATTCAGCCCAAAAACCTGCAGCTTCTTTATGAATCTTAAAATGATATTGCATACTTAACCCTTATGTATTTGCCTCTAACAGCTTCCTTAAAGCGTGCTCCAACCCCCTAGACAGTTCTTTATGATTTGGGATAATAACAGTCGGGCAATCTTTTTTCTTTAATTTTATATGGCTGCCTTTACCGCCAGGTACAATTTTATACCCGACTTTCTCAAACAATTTACAGAGATCTTTTCCACTTATAGGCACAATTATCTCCTGAGATACTACACCAAAATAATACCAATTATATTTGGTGCTTGTCAATAAAAAACACCAATACCCTCAAGAACAAGATCTATTTAAATATTTCTAATTGAATAGATATTGAAATAATCAACTTGACTTTATTACTATATTTGATATTATATATTAAATAGTAAACTATATAATATAGTAGAGATTTTATATGATTATACGCCAATTATCGCTCGTAATATTATTGTCGACATTTGCTTTACGCAGCGAATATGCACAATTATGCAACAATTCTCCTGATGTAATTGAATTTGCATTCGACATGCACGAGACGCTGGTAACAAAGAACGTTTCTAAAATGATAAGCGTAGCCCTAAAACGTGCTGGCGTAAAAGTTACCAAAATGGCTGCGCTCTTAAGTTATGAATATTCCCGATTTAAATTAGACGGTCAGATACGACCAACATACAAACTTTATTTAGATATTTATAGCTTAAGTAAACGCCCCTATGGCGCCACTTTTGAAGAATACAAATTTCTCCTTGATACCTATGATCCGACCTTGGGACCTATAGCGGAAGAAATGGCTTCATCGTTTGATGCTATAAGCGGTATGGAAGCATTATTACAAGAATTACATGCACTAGGTTACACGCTGCGCATTGCTACCAATGGCGGCCCTACGGATTATAACAACATAGCCGCAAAACATTTGGGGTTATTTGGCCACTTACAAGATGGATTAACCGTTGATATTACAGAGCCTGAAGTCCGCAAACCCTATCCAGCATATTTTAAGCGCTATCAAGATCGTTATAATCAAGACAACATAAAGACTCTTATTTTTATAGATGACAACAAGCTACATGTTGATGCAGCACAAGCCGCAGGCATGATCGGCATTCTGTTCAAAAATGCTCAGCAATTACGTAACGATCTTAAGCAATTAGGCATAGCACTTACATAAAATTATATAAGCATGTCTGTTTGCGTTTTACACGTAATTGTATGAGAATAATTTTAGATCTTGAAGCACTAAAATGTAAGAAAGAAGAGTATATGAAAAAAAATATTTTAATTTTAGCATTGGCATCTATTTTTATAGCACGAGCAGAAGACATGCCAGAGCCATACCGTTCATTAATCGAATTACCTGAAGATACACATAATTGGCTCAGCAACTGTAATAAAAAAAATTTAGCAACTCTTATTATGCAACTACATCCAAAAGTTGTTGTCGAATTGGGCAGTTGGCTCGGCGCATCGGCAATCTTTATGGCGTCTCGATTACCAGAAAGCAGCATTTTATACGCGGTTGATGACTGGACTGCAAGTACAGATACCAGTATCCAAGCAGATGCAAGCGTACAAGAAAAACTGTCCACACTGTATCAACAATTTTTATCCAATGTAAAAATACACAAGCTCACCCATAAAATTATTCCAGTACGCATGAAAACATTAGAAGCCGCGCGTTCGCTTAATGTAGTCGCGGACTTGATTTATGTTGACGCATCACACGATGAAGAAAGCGTGTATAAAGATATTATGGCATGGTACAGCAAACTTAAGACACATGGCATCATGTGCGGAGATGATTGGCATGCAGCATCAGTACGCGCCGGTGTCAACCGCGCTGCACATGAGCTGGGATTATCGGTGTCAGTCGACGGATACTTTTGGTTTTTCCCACCAAAAATGTAAAAATTTTTAATATTACTCATGAGATTTTATCAATGGGGGTTTCGAGTAATTCTGAAGATAAAAAGCTTTCAAATGCTGAGTAAAATTCTTGTATTTTTTTAATAAAATTGGGGTTTGATGTAAGATCATCAAAAGCGCCGACGGCGTCATAGTTTGCATACGTATAAAAACTCAGATTCCCTACTCCTTTTAAAAATCTATCAATACTCGCAACTGAAGGTCGCTCGCTAAAATAATTTTGCAATAATGTATGCCATTTTTGAATAACATCAGGATCGGGGCACAATGCTTTTTCTGTCTCATATATGGTATCAAAATACCCCATAATTTCATGCCAATCATAAACTGCTTCATACAGCACTTGATCTTCCGCCATTTTCATAATCAAAGGAAATAGCGCGACATGCACAGATGAATAACGATCAGGGGCTTGTCTATCATAAAAATCAGGCTCAAAGTGTCTGATACGCAAAATGTCTACCATATTATGAAATAACATACCCGCCCTAAACGACGATGGACATGACATAACATCATTCCAACTGACCGGCTCAAAATGAGTTTGCTCTCTATCAAGATGTGCTAAATATCTAATATCAGGAAAACTGGTTCCAACAATAAATTCTTTTTTATCAATGGTACCCGGTAACAAAGAAAGTATTTTTAACGCGAGCACGACATGCATTATTGGTGACGCCATAATTATGCCTTTCAAGATTTTTTATAAAAATATTAACACATGTTGCTATTTCTATCTATAATGCTCCAAACTTACATAAAAAAAGGGAGTGTCGTGAATCTTTCAAAAATATTTTTCATACTATGTACAACAATAAGCCATCTTAATAGCATGGAGAGCGGCAGAACAGCTTTTGAAAAACAATGGCCATTTGAAAAACTCGACACCAAATATGACGAAATATTTTCAGAACTAGCACCAGTTTTATATGCTCCTGGAGTATATTTTCCAGAACCTGAGCTCCGTATTCTTCAAGATGCATGCGATTATATAGAAAACCCTAAAAGACACATTGCGCTTTCATCAGAATTAAAAAACGTGCTTGACCGTTATATAAAAAACCCAATTGATAAAAAACAAATACGCAGGGTACTGGAAAACGTTTTTATAGCAAATCATGCACACTTGTATTCTAAAAATTATCCATTCATGCTTGATACCTGTTGGGATAATATCGATGGCTGCGCACAAAACAAAGCCATTGTTATCTATCATAGTATGGGAGGTGCGGACGAAAACTGTGAAAAATATATTAAAAATCTTGATAATAAAGCAGCCTCATTTGCACCAGATTTTTATGATTATTCCAAACATAGAATGTTACATACAGGAACGGAGCTTGAAAAACTTATCGCAAGTTATCAATATTTTGTGGCACAACAACAATTAAAAAAATTATATCCTGATTCACAAATACCTACATATCTTTTTGGCACAGCATCTCGTGGAAGCGTTATTGCATACTTAAGCAGCAAATTTAAAAAGGGACAAGAGCCGAGTGGCGGCTTTATTATGCTCGCACCGAATATTACTGAAGCATCCCCAATTATTACATTATCTCAACCATTATTAATTATTCACAGCTCAAAAGATCGCACTGAGGCTTATCAAAAATCTCAAAAATGGGCCAAAAAACACGCAAAAATAGGCAGCGAGGTTTATTACTGCGCTATGCCCAATATTGAACATAGCAAACTCTTTAATGATAAAACATGCTTACAATATATGCGGGCATTTTTAGACAAAGATTTTTGCAAACTCAAACAACTACGCCTTAAATAAAATCCTATGCAAAAAAATTATAGCGATTAATGAGATGAAATGATAACACACCCAAAAAAACATAAAAAAACACTCTTTATATTTAGACGAGACTTGCGTTTAGACGATAACATCGGGTTAATCGAAGCCATAAAAAATTCTGAAATTATTATTCCCATGTTCAATTTTGATCCCATGCAAATTGGATCAAAAAACGCTTACAGAAGCATGCATGCGATTGAATTTATGATTGAATCACTCCATGAATTACATGAGCAACTTAAAGAAAAAATGGGCAAACTATATATTTTTTATGGGGATCCCACAACAACAATAAAAAGCATTATCAAAGATCACAACATAGATGCGGTATTTATTAATCTTGATTATACTCCGTTTAGCATGCAACGCGATGCCGCAATTACAGAATTATGCAAACAGCACGCCATACATTTTCAGGGACATCATGATGCTTTACTCATCGGTGATCCTGATGCTATCAAAAATTCTTCAGGCACCACATATCGTAAATATACAGCATTTTATAGAGCAGCTACACAACAAGCAGTTGCGCAACCCAAACCTCTGCCACATGATTATGCATTTTATACAGGATCATTAATGGGAGCTGAAGACAATGCATATATTTTTAAAAAAATCACGCAACAAACTCATGTTAAAAAAAAGCTTCAGAATATTAAAAAATTCAAAGAATATGAGACAGAGCGTAATTTTCCAGCGCTCGATGCAACAACGCATTTATCCGCTGCACATAAATTTGGAACCATTTCAATACGACAAAGCTATCATGCTATTGCAAAAACACTCGGAACATCCTCGCAGCTCATAGCGGAATTATATTGGCGCGATTTTTTTACGTATTTTGCTTATCATTCACCGCACGTATTTGGAGGACCTTTTTATAAAAAATACGAACAACTTGCATGGTCATCCAATAAAAAAAATTTTAATGCTTGGCGCATGGGAACGACCGGTTTTCCTATTGTAGATGCTGGCATGCGCCAAATGAATGCAACAGGCTTTATGCATAATCGGGTACGAATGATTGTTGCCTCATTTTTGGTAAAAGATTTACATATTAATTGGTTGTGGGGAGAACGTTATTTTGCAACACAGTTAACCGATTATGATCCTGCAATTAATAACGGCAATTGGCAATGGATCGCTTCAACCGGATCTGAAGCTCAGCCATATTTTAGAATTTTTAATCCATGGTTACAGCAAAAAAAATATGACCCTCAATGTCTGTATATAAAAAAATGGGCCCCTGAACTGCAAAATATTCCGAACACCGCCCTGCATAACTGGCACACACACTATCATAATTATACAGAGACTGACTATCCCGCCCCGATGGTAAACCATGAGCATGAAAAAGAAATAAGCATATCTTTGTATAAAAAAATAGCTTAAATAAACTTAAGTGGGCTTTGCTATACATAGCGTAGTTCATATAAAATTTTTTTTAAATTACAAAAACAAACCTTAAATAAAAATATTATTGATCATAATAGTCAATTTGTATATACTTAAAATAAATACGGGCCCTCCGCAGCTTGCAGGCACGCCCATCAATAATACTTAAATGCATTGCTCACGAGTAAAAACCAGAGTACTGATGAAAAAAACAATACTTATTATATCTCTATGTACGATCATGACAATGCATCCGGCGAGTCCTTGGGATAATCTTAAAGCATCGTATTATGGCTTTGTAAAACGCACACAAGGCATCGCTACAATGTTTAGCAATACAGCATTTGGCGCTAAAAAAAGTATTATTATGGCTTACTATAGGTATATTCGGCGTACCAAAAAATCTGAAGAATCAAAATTACCCGTATTTACTACTGCACCAGGTTGGAGCGCAAAAACTCTTGATCAAAAAGTAGCATTACTTAACAGTAAACCCGATAAATACAAAAACATGCTCAATGTTTTTGACGCACCACTTATAACCATTGCAACACGCAACCAACAAGAAGGTTACGTCATCGTTCCACAATTAATTAAATATGGCGCTGATATCAACAAGGCGGATAAAGAAGGCAAAACAGCTCTTATGTACGCAATTAACCTTCCCAATCCAGCAATATTTAATCGCCTCTTAAGTACCAAAGGCATAAATATAAATAGTCAAAACATAAGGGGAAATACTGCTCTTATGATTGCTGCAGCGCGCGGCAAAGGTACTATGGTTAAACGGTTGATAGAAAAAAAGGCACAGCTTATTCTTAAAAATAACAATGACAAAACAGCATTGGATATCGCAGCGGATGTACTTGAACAAGAACAAGCTCAAAGCCTTAAAGATGAAGAAAAACTTAGCGTCGAGGCACTGCTCAAAGCATTATGGGCGAAAGTTCTTATCAATAAGCTAGATGATAAGAGAAATACTATTCTTATGCGCGCAGCAGAAAGAGGGCATAGTGCTATGGTTGAATTATTAATAGATAAAACTGGTCAACTTCTCTATGGAATTGACAAAACAATGCGCAATAGCACCAATGAAACTGCAGAGCAGATTGCTCAAAAAAAACTTACTGAAACTCCTGTAACCGATACCAAAAAAATAAATGCTTATAAAAAAATTATAAAATTATTAGGAAAATCAACTTATACCTATAGACCAGAACCAAGTTATACCTATAAACCCGCTGATAAAACAACACAAGAACCTAACATTACTGATAAAGATGCAGTAAAACGCTATGCAGCTAATATTCATCTCCTAAATGCTTACCAAGTTCTAGGCATCAACGCTGATGATGCTTCTCAGACCAAAATAAAACAAGCATATAAAAAATTAAGTAGAAAATGGCATCCAGATAAACATTTAGATAATAAAGAAAATGCCACAATAATAATGCAAAGAATAAATTGGGCTAAGAGTACTTTGCTAGGGACCAAATAATTAAGAATATACTCGAGTAAAACGTTACAAAAAATCGACCTAGAGAATATTTTTTAATTGCTGCACGACGTTCTTGGCATCGCGTTTTTTAGTGCACACATTTTCTGACCCAAGTAATTTGTATACGTTATAGCCCGCGGAGCCTATAACAGCCGCATCAAAAGCCAAATTCATGCTACTGATCGTTAACTGCTGACTATTATTGCTACCCATGACATCGAAAATATCAAAAACCGTTTTTAATACAACGCAAGGAACATGCAAAACCCGCAATATAAGCTGGGACCTGGTAAGTTGCGCCTCTTGCTCTGTGCGCATCGCAAGCACTTCTACCGCTAAATGCATAAGATTTCTTTTTTCAGCTACCACATCAGCTTTAGACACATCTCGATTAACCGTTTTTAACAAAATTTCTATGCTTTTATGATCGCTTTTCAAAATTAATGCCCTAAGATTTTCTATTCTACTCGACGCTTCGAGCTGATCATCCATACTCAATAAAACAAACGATTGTAATAAAAATAATAAAAATAGTTTCTTCATGATTTTGCCTTTTTAGATACTATGCTTAATATAAAATTTGTCCCATTGCACACTATGTGTTATATTTTTTAATTATCTAAATTTTTATTATAGAAAGATACTATGTTCAAAAAAATACTCCTCGTATGCCTATCGCTCATTTATACAACCGTACAAAGTGTAGAGACTAACACAATAATAGAAAAAAAATATGGCGTAACAGTGGAGCTAGAAGCTTCCGCTGAATTTTTTGAAAAATGTAATAACATATGCGAAATTCTCACTATTGATTCCATTGATGATATCGGAAATCTTTTAGCAACGGGCATGCCTGTTTGGTTTGCTCAAAGCTACCAAGACGCCGAACGCATGCAAGAAATGCTTAAAAAAGAAGGCTACACTGCAACAATAACAGAAGTTATTCTGTATGATGCGCCCGATGCCAACGTAATCAGTCTCCAAGATCAATTGCTCAGAATGCAACTGATAACGCTAGCCTACAGCAATTTGCAACTCTGACACATAAACGAATAAATATATAAGCTTTTAAATAGTCTAGCAATGACCAAAATGTCGATGCTAGACTATTTTTGTATTAAAAATCACATAACAAGACGATGTAGGATTCAGCACTCATGCTCAATAAAAAACACCTATCGTATATTATTACTTCGACTTTTCTAATGCTAATTCTTGTTGCTTTTGGCATACATAGACATATGCACAAACAAAACGCTTCTTTGAAAAGTAAAGAAATATTTACACCTCAGCAATTTAGCCAGAAAGATATCAACTATTATCACACGAATTTTGGCATAAAGCCTTTAGATCTAGCTCTTATCACTGCGGTGAGCGAAAACAATCAAGATCGCGTAAAACAAGTGCTTGCCGATGGCGCAAACGTCAACGTAAACGTAGATTATGACCCACCCCACCAAGGCTATACGCCATTGGCAGTTGCCATAAAAAATAATTTTCTAGCTATGGCAGAGCTCTTAATCGATGCCGGTGCCGATGTAAATGCAGTAATAGATACCTATGGTATTTCTGATGTAAAACAGTATGCTGGTACCCATAATGTGCGTAACAATCCGCTTCTTTCTTATGCAATTATTCTCAATAAGCCCGAGATGGTACAGTTATTACTGCAACACGGTGCTGATGTTAATAAACAAGACCCTGTTTTTACGTGGTGCACCCCCCTAGCAATCGCTTATTTCAATGATCGAAAAGAAATAGCGCACATGCTCATCAACGCCGGTGCAAAAAAAATAAGCGTGCTAACATACCTAAAAATTAAGTATGCATGGTGATTAGATACGCTATTTCGCTCATGGATGTACCTAAATTAAAATGATATATTCTACAAATTATTTATTATTTTTTTAACCGAGGAGCAAATATGTTCAAAAAGTTATGCGCAGTTTTTGTGATAGCATCATCGATGTTGATGATTCACGCCATGGAAGAAAATCCAGACAAGAACTGGCAAGTAACATACAATGCGGCGAAACAACAGTATATCGGCGTGCAGGAGCGATATCCTGAAGAGCACGGCGCTTTTAAATTTTATACTATTTATGCCTCTTATGAAAACGGCCGACATGATGGCTGGGATTGCAATGATAATGCCGATGGTAATTTTAGAGCATTTGGACAAAAGGCAAGTCAACACTACTATCAGTTATTTAAAAAAATCCATGAGCAAAAAAAGTAAATTTTTATAAAAGCTTAAAAATTTCTTCTGAGTTGTCATGACCTTTTATCTTAAATGCGCTCATATCAAGGGTACCTACTGTTTTTGTAGGTACTTTTTGTTGTAACAGTTCTTGCCTTAATTCTTCAACCGGCGCATCATGGCTTTCACAAATTCTGCCGATAGTAATATGTGCGCTAAAGGGGAATTTTTGTTCAATCTTATAAGTGTCTTTAAGGTACCCCGTAATACGCGTTGCTAATTGCGTCAATGTTGCATTATCGCTTGTTTTCAATACGACATTTACATAGTTTTTCTTTTTTAGACCACCACATTCTATTTCAAACTTACCTGGCCAATATTCCAATTGCGCGTTATTAACATTATCAGTAATGCTAATAGTTTTAAACTCTTGAGCAATTTTTTGTAATGAACTTGTTAATTCTGGAAATTTTTTATTAACCATATCAATTGATAACTCCTCTTGGCTAACAAATGCTAATGAAAGATGCGGAGAAAATGCAGTTGCTTCAAACACATAACTACTTGTTTTCTTGCAATTGATCTCCTGAATAAACTTAACAATCCTATTCCGCTTTTCATCTATTATTTCGGTAACCGCGGCGGGAAAAGCGATAAGAATGTACACCCCAGTTTTCGTGATAGATGCGTTGAGTGTTACGATTATGAGAAAAAGTAAATTTTTTTTATACATGACTATCTTTCTTTTTTATAAACTATTTTTCAGAATGAGCAACTGATTGAATAAAACGTGCGTGTGGATCATAATCTACCACTGTTGTACGTGTATAAAGTCGACGATGATTATCTGCAAGAGAGTTGCCAAAAATAGTGCCTTTATTAAAAGAAAATTGCCACTCATTATCACGCACTTTCATAGAAATATATTTGCCAATTTCCTGTTTTTGATAATAGCACCTATATAATCCAGCAACTAATGGAATAGTTTTTAATTCTTTTTCAAACACATCTACATGCGTTGTTGTTGGAACAAACCACCGTGATGCAAAATCGGGCCAA
The DNA here is from genome assembly GCA_041660765.1 of Candidatus Babeliaceae bacterium. Taxonomy (NCBI): domain Bacteria; class Candidatus Babeliae; order Candidatus Babeliales; family Candidatus Babeliaceae; species Candidatus Babeliaceae bacterium. The sequence goes on from JBAZVR010000001.1 coordinate 870,613, forward strand.
AAATCAACATAATACGGAACCGCTTCATGTTTTTTACAAAAACCAATAAATGTTTGCAAATCTTGGGACGTAATTTTTTCTGAACATCTGATATACATACAACGATGTTTAAGCGCTAAAGCATTATGATAATCGGCTAAATCTGGATGTTTTTGCTGTATTATTTGTAATGCATTTTTAACATTTTGAGCCAATATTTGTCTATGCGTATTCTCTATAATTTTTTCATATTCTACCAGTGGCAATGAATCTACAATGTCATAAGCTGTTGACATATCTTGATCATGTTCTGGTTCTGAAACAGTTTCTGCATAAAAATAGGAATAATTTTTTCCTTCAAGCTTAAGAAACCCTTTTGAATCATGTAATACAGGACAACTTTTTTTAAAAACATCTAATAATTTTTGACGATCATGCACGTCCATGCAATAACTTTGTTGGATAGTTGCGCAAATAAATACACTCACAATATATATATTTTTATTCATGTTCATTAACCCTCTTGTAAACCGTACAACATATAATTCCAAGAGTATGCCACAAGTAAAAAATATAGCTTAATTATTTTTTAAGCTGACTGGCCCAATAAAGAAGCCCAATCGTAATAACGCCATTAAAAAGAATACCCCAAGTCAAATTCATATTCTGGGTCCAGAGAATAGAGAAAAACTTGATCGGCAACATGCCCGCTCTGCTCACCACAATATGCGCTAATGTGTGAAATGCCTCTGCCCCGGCGAAAAACATAATGATATTTTTTTTAGAAAACATATGGATCTCCTACGTTTTACCGTACATTATATAGATATTGACTATTTGCAAGATTTATAATACACTGTTTCTATTATAGAATAATAGATATTTGTTCTTTGAAATAGTATAAAAAGTTTGGGGGCGTACTGGCTTCGACGTGGCGTTGATATCTTAGAGAGCATGCCGAGCTTTGGTTCAGTACTCGTAAATAAAAGAATCAAACAATAAGTGTAAAAACACAAACAGACGTTCCAGCTTATAATTTCGGAGCCGAACTACTTAGCTTTACCCAACAACCGGTGAGCTACGGGTTGCAAGCTCAGTAATTAGCTGATAACACTTGTTAGATCCGGCGTGTCTATCAGCAGGGCTAACACGTATCACTCAGATAGAACTCTTATGCGAGGTTTTTTTGTTCTGTAGCATAACCGTACACAAAACAGGCTCTTTTTCAATTCTTTGTCTTTGAGAGAGGAAAAGAGTAACATCAAAGACTAAGCGTGTAGCGCTATAAGGTTGACATACTGCGGACATGGGTTCGATTCCCATCGCCTCCACCAGTCTTTTATACTATTAAATTCTTGTCTTTTCATACTCTTTTATCGCACGCTAAATACATATTTTATTTCGCGCTACCCTTCGATACATCCCACTTCGCCCTACGGGCTACGTCGGACACTCAGGATGAGCGAAATTATAAAATATTTTTACTTATTAAAGTCTATTTTATAGAGAGTGTGGCATGAAAAATATTTACTTTTTTATAACGTTATTGTCTTGCAACGCAGCCGTTCTAGGCATGGAGTCTAATACTCAAGCACCACGTATACCTCAAAAATTAATTACGGGATTCCAATCAATAAAAGCTGCACCAGAAAATACAAGAAACTGCTGGTCTATTTTTGTATCAGATGCCAACCAAGTAATAAATTCCCCTATCGTAGAAGATCTGGAACTGGGGCTTGCGCAAGAAGTCAACTCCCTGCCCGCAACAAATGCCCTAGCGCAGCTACTACAATTAATGAACAATAATATCATGAATGCCCATATACAAAACGCCAATGCAATAACAACAACTAACCAAACAATCCAAACTGCAATAGCTAAAAATGCGCTTGCAATGGCCGGGCTGGGCCTTGTCAATTTAGGTTTTATATTATACACAGTCTATGGAAAATAATTTTTTAGATAATATTAATTGAATAAAACCCTCTTTTTAGGTTACACTTATTGATATTTAAAAAAGAGGCACATTATGCATGATGTAATATTAGAAATAAAAAATATTTCAAAACGATTTATAGACAAAAAACATATAATAGATGCACTTTCTGATGTGTCTATTTCAATTTTTAGAGGCGAGATACTGGGGCTTTTAGGCGTCAATGGCGCTGGCAAAACCACGCTATCATCGATTATCGCCACGCTGCATCCACCAACATCGGGTGATATTTTGTATAACGGCAGTTCTATTTATACTCATATGTATGAATTTCGCAAAAACCTAGGCTTTTGCCCCCAACGACCTAATTTTGATAGATTATTGTCTGTAAGAGATAATTTGATATTTGCTGGCAGATATTTTTTAATGCCAGAAGACCTCATTCATGAACGCGTAAAACTACTGATGGAACAATTTGAATTAACTCGTTACGCATCATCATCGGCACTTATTCTTTCTGGTGGCTATAAACAACGTCTCATTTTGGCTCGATCAATGATGCATAATCCTACGGTACTCATTCTCGATGAACCAACCGTTGCACTTGATCCTCATATTAGACGGCAGCTGTGGGATATTATTTTAAATCTCAAAAAAATGGGCGTTACTATTATTTTAACAACCCATTATATAGATGAAGCAGAAATATTATCAGACCGAGTTTGTATTTTGGACAAAGGACGCGTTCGTTTAATAGATAAGCCTTCAAACCTTATGTCGACCTATAGTAAAACAAGACTAGAAGATGTTTTTTTACAATTAACACAAGATTAATCTTAGGAAAAATATATGAATTCTTATGACACGTTACATATTTTTAAGTGGTTATTATGGCGGAATATTATTATTTTACGTCAAAATCTTTTAGACAAACTAATTGATGCCTTTGTATGGTCAACTAATTATATTTTGATTAACACCTATGTCATGCCCTATTTTGGACTCAATCCTGAATATGGCTCTTTTATTTGGGTTGGCACCATCGTTACTATGGCTTTTTTTGAATCTATTTATGGCGCCAGTGATTTGGTTAATGATTTTGAAAATGATAAAGTTATCGAATATTCATTAGTTTTACCCATCTCTGCCCCACTCGTTTTCATAAAAACAGCGCTCAGTATTTCGCTTGACGCAGCAGTCTTAAGTATATTTCTTGTACCATTGGGAAAAATTTTATTAATGGACAGACTTGCATTACATAATTTTAGTATTATTAAATTTATTATTATCTTTATGAGCATGAATTTATTTTTTGGCTTCTTTGCATTGTGGATAGCAAGCTGGGCAAAAAATGGAAAAAACTTTTCTTATGTTTATAGACGCGTTGTCAATCCCATTTGGATTTTCGGCGGTTATCAATTTACGTGGCTGGTTTTATACAAAGCGTTTCCGCAATGGGGGCTGCTCTTATTATGCAATCCTCTCACGTATGCGTTTGAAGGCTTGCGCTCGGCAATTTTAGGACCTGTTGGCTATATCAACTTTTGGGCCTGCGTCGGCGCATTGTGGCTATTCACCATTATTTTTGCTTACTGGTCACTCAGATGGATGAAGCAACGCCTCGATTATATTTAAGGGAGATAGGTCGATTTACTTTCTGCGATATTCTTTTATAGTATCAACAATCCGATACATATTATAAACACAGAAGGTAACACATGAAATACATATACATAATGACACTATTACTCAGTTCAGCTCACATGTTTGCTATGCAATTAACCCCCAATGAACAGGCCTGCTTTGAATCATTTTATGAAAACTTTGACAGCCAAATGCACGCCTATCATGCGCTTACAGAAGACGAACAGGCTATTTTTTGCTCCAAAAGCACTTCTTTGCAAGAAGCCGCTCTGCATAAATACGCAACGGAATTTTATCATGCAACTTGCCAAACCAACAAACCATTTGAATATTGCACGCCATTTTTACATAAAACCCTATTAAAAATGCGTGATATCATGGATCATCATGACATTACAAAACCTACAAACTATATCACGGCGTACATGTATGTTTTTTCAGAATTATTACAACCGAATGAAAGATCCGCTTTTTTAAAGGATATTTATGTTTATAATAAATTATATTCACTCAGTATTTTTCACAAATGCGGAATACTTTTAGCGCAAGAACTGATAAAAATAAATCTGATTTCTGATACCGAAATAGACAAACAACAAGCCGCTTACGAATATTATCTCAAAACAACAACCGCGTTCAAAGACCGTTATGGCCATTAAACGTTAGCCAAGTTGACTGTTTTTTGTAATCACGTTACGTTTTAAGAATGTAATATCAGTACATTTTATTATTTATAAAGGTTATTTCTTATGAAAAAAAATATATTATTAGCCAGCTTATTGGTAATGACCAGTGCTCTCTTTGCTGACAAAGAAATAGTTAAACAACAAAAAATTGGCTACATACATATACAAAAACTTATGGATGGACCGCAGGCTCTTCTTGAATGTAAAGAAAGAATTCAAGATCTACAAAATGAACTGCAAGAAAAAGCTGACAAAATTCAGGGCAAAGTTAAAAAAATGCAGCAGTTGGATTCAGAATTAAAAAATAAAGAAAAAAACAAATGGAGCTCAGATCCCGTGCGTGAAGCAAAAGCTGAAGAACTGATGAAGCTACAAAAAGATATCGAAATCAGCGCACAATCACTTGAAAATTATCAAATGCGCATGGTACAAGAAATTCAAAATGATATCTTTGCAAAAATAGAAAAAGTTGTCAGCAGAGTAGCACGCGAAAAAGGATACGACCTCGTTCTTGGGCAAGGCGCACTCTTTGTAAGTAACTCATGTGATATTACTGACGATGTCCGCATAGAACTTGATAAAGAATACAAAGCAGCAAAGGCGGCTGCAAAAGTAGCAGAAAAAAATGCTGCAACAAAAACAGAAACCGAAAAAATCTCATAAAAAACAACATGATAAAAATCATAATTGGCCTGGGTAATCCAGGCCAAAAATATTCTTACACCCGGCACAATATTGGCTTTTTAGTGGTTGACCAACTCGTTGATATGCATAATGGTTCTTGGAAAAGCAAAAACGACGCCGAAATAGCAGAAATAACTATAAACAATAAACCTATTTTGGTGATAAAGCCGCAAACATTTATGAATAATTCTGGTGCAATTATGCCATCACTTCAAAAAAAGGGTATAAAGCCAGAAGAAATATTAGTCGTGCATGATGAACTTGAACTTCCATTTGGCAAAGTTGCCATAAAACAAGGCGGAAGCGCCAAAGGACATAATGGGTTAAAATCTATTATATCGTATATTGGAGATGCTTTTAGTCGTTTAAGGTGCGGGATTGGCAGGCCGGAACAACGTGAAGATGTTGCTGACTATGTTTTGAATAATTTTTTACCCACAGAAGATGTTCAATCTATGATCGTCGACGCCATCAAAAAAATAGACACAGTCTTACAATAAATAAAGAGCGTCGTAAGATAGACGCTCTTTATATTAATTATTTAACGGCAATTGCATTTTTCATCATGATTGATGAGCTTTTCAACAAGCATTGCAATGCTGAGCGCGCCACAAACACCAACAATATATTTGAATGGTGTAACAAGGTGAGCCAAATTTGTTTCTACAAAGTGTAGATGAAAAAGATTATATCCATATGCTTCAAGCCCCCAATTAAGAGCGCCAATAGCGGTGACAAGCCAAACAAGTACACCTATAATGCGAAGTACTGGTGGGTGATGATACATCATAAAATTCTCCTTTAAAAAATAGATTGTATCTTAAAATACACTATACGCATTAATTACCTTATAAATTGTCGATTATGAAGTAAAGAGTTTGCTTTGCAGGTACATAACAGTTAAAATCAACAAGTTTTTCAGTTTGACATTTTTAATAACAAGTAGTACTATAGTTATAGTATTTAAAGTAAATAATATAATTCACTATGGAGTAAAAATGAAAAAGATATTATCAATAGCCCTGACTATAACAGCATTGCCATGGGCTCTTATGGCTGAAAACAGCCGTACGGTAAAAAAGACACCTTTTATAGGTATCTGGGCACCAGCAACATACGCTTCAATGACGACAGGTATATATGCAGGGTCACAGTTGGCTGAATCTATTAAAGGCGCTCACAGCTATTACACAGCACAGCAGGACCTAGCTGGTCTAGCCGATAAAGCACAAAACTTAAAAGATAAAAAATCACCTAAGTACAGTCTCAAAATCGACCGTAATATACGTCAAACCGCACTTTTACAGCGCGTTTCTGCTGCAGCCTTACAATCAGCCAAAAGCACTGCTGTAAGGGGTAATTTATGCCTTGCAGCTGCCATAAGCCTCGGCTCCGCCGCTTATAAGGCTTTTAGATCATAAATATATTAACAAAATCACTGTTACTTATAGATAGGGGGTAAAATAGCCCCCTTTTCTATGTCTAAAAACTGGGCCTAAAATCTGGCTTTCTGCTATAATTCTTTATCTATTTAGCCTACATAACGCGAGAATTTTATGAGAAAAAGATATTATACCGTTTTATTGTTACTGCACGCACATAGCTATTGCATGGTGCCAATTAATAGTTCTGAGGACCTTAAACCATTTTTAGGCCATTTTGTCTGCTTTACAACACATTCTGAGCATATACTTTCGCATAAAGAATATAAAAACGAAAACTCTGCAATGTATGCCAAGTTATTAGAGACAACGCTCACAGGGAATACGGGAAATAGTTTTGTGGTAGATAAATTGCTCAATCTGGAAAACAATCAGAAGAATAGTATCACTTTTATTATAGATTACCGTATTAAAGAATATGCTTTAGGCATGAGGCTTTTAACCTTAAAAGACATTATAACAATAAGAAAAGCTATTCTTAATAAAAAAGCTAATTTTATACGTTGCAAATCTAAATCAATAACAAACGAGCAGTTGCCTATAGATCACGAGCTACTCAAGCTTGGCAATTTAACAAACAATGAAAAAAGAAAATATCTCAATTATAGCCTCGAGTCACTTCATGTGCTTCGCCTGGGCTATAATAGACGCGGCTCTATGTTAGCGCGCCTTCCCAAAGATATGCTTAATTATATCAGCGATCTGGTTATCGATGTAGAGATTACTGATGAAAAAAACCAAACGTTAATACTACCGATAATCAAGTAACTACTACTTATTTTGATTTGATTTTTTCAGATGAGATATAATTTCATCAAAAAAACGCGTTTCCTGAGATCCCAAATAAAATTTATCTTCTGATACATGATTAAAATATAAATGTAAAATTTCGTTTTTAGTAAAATGGGGATTATTAAGACTTGCACAATATATTGCAGCAGCAACCTTTTCCGGGTCCTCTTTTGTCATAATTGCTTTACCAGATTTTATTTTTTGCAACAATTCTTGCAAAGAATTGTCACATGCACAATATAATTTCCCGGTCAATCTTCTACATGGCTCATTAGATTCTTTTGAACATACTTGTTTGCTCATCATCGGATTTTCTAAAAATGTATCAGGAACATTTTTCCAATGATTACTTTCTTGTTGTTTTTCTTCATAAGGAGTTGATTGTTCACCGCGCCCAATTTTAATAACATTACTTATCTCATGAATTACTCTTTCAGGCGTTGCGCGACTACTTCCAAGACTTACATCAGTTATATGAAATGAATCTTCTATTGATGACAATGCGCCACTACCTTGCCACTTATTTGGCGAGATAACAGCAAAGGGCTTTATTCTTGTTCCCTTCTTTATGAGTCTAAGCATATGTCTAACAGCCTTACAGTTATCTCCAAAATTCATTTGATGATAACATTCTTCCGTTAATAAAGAATCTTTTGGTAATTTATCATCGCCAACCCACGGCTCTGAATCTTCCATCGCAAATATCCGCATAACTGACAATGCTACAAAAAGAATTTTATTATTATTCATAATTATCCTTTATATTTTATAATTCTATCTACATCTAGGATTATTGAGCTTGTTTGAGATTGGAACGATAAAAAAGTTGAAAAAGAATTGAAAATGCGCTAAAAAAATCCCCGACAGGAGAAACGAAAAAATCTCAAATCGGGGAGTTTAAATGAAGCATATTATGCTCCAG